>JAYVXL010000792.1:0-3520 GCA_043785185.1 Myxococcales bacterium | reverse complement strand
AGTGGGGGATGCACTTCTACTGGTGGCAGGGGCCATTTCGATTTGAGTACCTCGTCGTCGACGTGGACTCCGAGTACCAGCAGACGGTCATCGGCCGGAGCGCGCGCGACTACGTGTGGATCATGGCGCGCACGCCTACGCTCACCGACGCCGCGTGGACGCGGCTCATCGCCGTGGTAAAGGACGCGGGCTACGACACCGGCAAGCTCCGCCGCGTCCCGCAGCGCTGGGGCGAGAAACCGGACGTCGCGTTGGGCGACCGGCAAGCCGTCCCCGCGCGCTGACCCGCCGCGTCTCGTGCACGCGCGTCAGAGGGCGCGCGCCGCGGCGAGCTGCGCATCTCGCCCCTGCGCGGTGAGCCTTCATCGCGCGAGGCTACCACCCGCGCCGCTGCCGTCGGGCGCCGCGAGCTCCACGGTGAAGCGGGCGCCGCCCTCGGCCGGCGTGGCGACGTAGATCCGCGCGCCGAAGGGCGCGTGGTCGTCGATGATGCGCTTGACGACGGCGAGGCCGATGCCGACGCCGTGCGCGCGCGTCGTGTAATACGCCTCGAAGATGCGATCGCGCGCTTCCGCCGAGAGGCCGGGGCCGCGGTCCTGCACCGAGAGCGCGACGGTCTTGCCGTTCGGCGTGACGCGCACGGTGACCTTCGACCCCGCGCCGCTCGCCTGCACCGCGTTGCGCACGAGGTTCCACAAGACCTGTCGCATCTGCGCGCCGTCGCAGCGCGCCATCGTCGGCTGCGCCGGCCCCTCGAAGTCGACCTTCACGTCGCCCGCGCCGCTCCGGTCCGAGCGCGCCGCCAGCGCGACGACCTCGCGCGCGAGCGCCGCCACGTCGACCGCGTCGGGCTTCGGCGCCCGCGGCTTGGCGTAGTCCATCATGTCGGTGACGAGGTTGTTCAAGCGCGCGGCCTCGCGGCGGACGATGTCGCAGAGCTGCTTGTCCTCGGTCGACAGATCCGGCGACTCGCGGAGCATCTCGATCGACCCAGAGATCGAGCCGAGCGGGTTGCGGATCTCGTGCGCCAGCCCCGTCGCCAGCGTGCCGAGCACGGCGAGCCGCTCGGCCTCGAGCGCACGTCGCTGCGCCTCCTCGAGCGCGCCGCCGGTGAGGCGCAAGCGGGTCGCGAGGTAGCCGGCGAGCAGCGCGACGACGCCGATTCCGAGCAGGTTGACGAGGAACGGGTAGACGAGCTCGCGGACGTCGATGAGGTAGTTCGCCGCCGCCTGATCCGGCGGCGGGAGGAGCCAGCGCGTCGCGAACGCTGCGCAGAGCAGGCCGTAGAGGAGCGCTCCGACCGCCGCGGCCACCGCAGCGCCGCGCTCGCCGACGAGGATCGCCCCGAGCAGACACGTGAGCGCGTAGAACGACGTCGCGCCGCTCGTCGCGCCGCCGGAGACGTAAACGATCGCCGTCCACGTCAGCTGATCGAGCACGATCTGCGCGAGCGCGAGGCGCTCGAGGCGCTGCCCGCGCCGCAAGAGCACGCCGTACCCGGCGCCGAGCGCGAACGCCGAGCCGATCGTGAAGAACACGACCCGCATGGTGCTCGGGTACTCCTCGAGGCCGCCGCGCAGGTACGACCACGCGAGCGCGCCGAGGATGAGCATGAGCATCCCGAGGCGCAGCGCCGTCACCCACGCGAGGCGCGTGGCGAGCCCGTCCCCTTGCGCCGTGACGCCGAGCTTCACCGGGCCCTACGGGCGCACGCGCGCATCGGGGCCGCGCGGCCCCTCAGTCCGCCTTGATCTTGCCGGCGATGCTGAAAATCGGGAGGTACATCGCGATGAGCACGACGCCGACGGTGCCGCCGATGCCGACCATCATGATCGGCTCGATGAGGCTCGTCAGCGAGCCGACGGCGACGTCGACCTCCTCCTCGTAGAAATCGGCGATCTTGTTGAGCATGGCGTCGAGCGCGCCCGTCTGCTCGCCGACGCCGACCATCTGTACGACCATCGCCGGGAACACGTTCGTCTCCATCAGCGGTGAGGCCATGTTCTTGCCCTCGCTGATCTTCTGCCGCGTGTACATGATCCCTTCTTCGATGATCACGTTACCGGCCGTCTTCGCCACGATCTCGAGCGCGTCGAGGATCGGAACGCCCGACGCGAGCAGCGTGCCGAGCGTCCGCGTGAAGCGCGCGACGGCGATCTTCTTCATGACGATGCCGACGATGGGCATCGCGAGGATGAACTTGTGCGCCAGGCGCTTGCCGCGCGGGCGATTGTACGCGGTGATGCCGAGGGCGATGGCGCCGACGAGGCCGATGACGAAGAACGGCAGGTAGCCGACGAAGATCTCGCTCACCTTGATGACCATCTCGGTCAAGGCCGGCAGATCGTCCTTGCTCCCGAGGTCCTTGAAGATCGTCTTGAACGACGGGATGACCCACCCGAGCAAGATGCCGAGGACCGCCACGAAGATGACGAGGACGGCGCTCGGATACACCATCGCGCCGCGGACCTGACGGCGCAGCTTGGCGGCCTTCTCGTTGTAGACCGCGAGGCGGTTGAGGATGGTGTCGAGGATACCGCCGACCTCACCGGCTTGGACGAGGTTGACGTAGAGCGCGTCGAAGACCTTCGGGTGCCGGCGGAGCGAGTCGCTGAAGGTCGAGCCCTGCTCGACGTTGGCTTTGACGTCGCGGAGAACGGTGGCAAACGACTTGTTGTCGGTCTGCCCCTGGAGGATTTCGAGGCACTGGACGATCGGCAAACCGGCGTCGATCATCGTCGCGAAGAGGCGCGTGAAGGTGACGAGGTCTTTGGCCGTGACGCCCGAGCCGAGCGAGAATTTGAAGGCCTTGGTCTTCTTCTTGACCTTGGTCGGCGTGAGCTGCTGCGCGCGCAGCCGATTGTTGACCGCGTCGGCGTCGTCCGCCTCCATGTTCCCTTTGCGCAGCTCGCCCGTGCGTGCGCGCGCTTCCCACACGAACTCGGTCATGCTCAAAGGTTACTTGCCGAACGCGGCCACCGTCAAAGGACTCGGGTGTGAAGCTGCTCATCGAACGCCTTATCGAAGAGGGCGTCGCGAGGTCCATCGCGGCGGGCGCCGCGGCGCGGGACGGCCACGTGTGGGCCGAAGAGACCTACGGTGCGACGGAGACGTACTTCGATCTCGCGAGCCTGACGAAGCCGATGACGGCGCTCGCGATCGGGTGGAGCGGGCTCGACGTGCGCGCGCCGCTGGGGGCGCTCGTCCCGGAGCTGCGCGGAACATCGAGCGCGGAGGTGCCGCTCGAGCTTTTTCTCGCGCACCGCGCGGGGCTCGAGGCGCACGTGCCGCTCTTCGCGCCGCTCGTCACGGGCGGCGCCGTCGACGCGGACGCGGCGCTCGTGCGCGTCGCCGACGCGCGCCGGGCGGACGCGGCCGCCGCGCCGCCGCGCGATCTCCCGACCAACGGGTTTCCGCCCCTGTACAGCGATCTGGGCTACATCCTCGCCGGCGTCGCGCTCGCGCGGCACGTGGGCGCGCGGGACGCGGGCGAGGCGATCGAGCGCGTCGTCGTCGCGCG
>JAYVXL010000791.1:0-3526 GCA_043785185.1 Myxococcales bacterium | reverse complement strand
CGACCCGCGGCGCGCAGCGTGAGGACAGCTGGACGCCGTACCAGCCGACCGTCGCCGACGGCGCGCCGCCGACGCCGCGTGACGGCTTCGACCCGGACGCGACCGGCGAGTACCCGGCGCCGAGCTCCGAGGACATCCCTGTCGTCGACACGGCCGCCGAGGCGCCCGAGACGACGCTCGACGTCGCAGGACGCGCCGGCCCGTCGAGCGTCCCGCCGCCGCCCGCGCGTGCGCCGTCGCGCCCGCCGGTGCCGAGCCCGTCGGCGCCGCCGGTCGCGCACGTGTCGGCCGGGGTCTTGCCGCAGGCGCGCTGGACGGCGCCCGCCGCGGAGCCCGTTCCGCCGGCGCGCGCGCCGATGCGCGCGATTCACGCGGACGCCGAGGGCGAGGACGTTCGCTTCGAGGAAGACGAGACCGCCGCGCCGACGCTGAGCCAGCCGCAGGCGCGTCCGTCCGAGCCGGGCGACGCGCCGGAGATCTCCGTCGACGATCTCGTGAGCGTCGAAGCGCTCCCGAAGGCCGCGCCCGTCGCGGCGTCGCCGCCGGGCATCCCGCCCGCCCGTCCGCGCGCCAAGTCGATCCCGCCGCCGCCTCCGAGTAGCCCGCCGCCGGCCGCTGCGCCCTCGCCGGCTGCGCCGGCCGCGCCGGCCGCGCAGAAAGGCGAACGCGCCCGCGTCGTGACGCCCCCGACGTCGTCCGGCCTCCTCGCGCCGCCGCCCCTGACCGAGGCGTCCGCCGGGCGCAAGCGCGTCCGCCCGTGGTGGGAGGAGCTCTTCAACGACGACTTCATCCGCGCCTCCGCCAAGGTCACCGACCCGCAGGTCGCGGCCGAGACGACGTTCATCGAGGAGAGCCTCGGCGTCGCGCGCGACGGCGTGCTGCTCGATCTCGGCTGCGGCACGGGCCTCCACGCCATCGAGCTCACCAAGCGCGGCTACCACGTCGTCGGCTTCGACCTCTCGCTCGCGATGCTCGCGCGCGCCGCCGACGAGGCGCACGATCGCGAGGCGCGCCTGAACTTCGTCCAGGGCGACATGCGCGACATGACGTTCGACGAGCAGTTCGACGGCGTCTACTGCTGGGGCACGAGCTTCGGCTACTTCGACGAGGAGAAGAACGCGCAGGTCATCGCGCGCGTCCACAAGGCGCTGCGGCCCGGCGGCGTGTTCCTCCTCGACGTCGTCAACCGCGACTACATCATGAAGCAGTCGCCGTCGCTCGCGTGGTTCGAGGGCGAGGGGTGCATCTGCATGGACGAGATGTCCATCGACTGGATCACGAGCCGCCTCAAGGTGAAGCGGACGATGATGATGGACGACGGGCGCACCAAGGAGATCGAGTACTCCATTCGCGTCTACGCCCTGCACGAGCTCGGCCGCGTGCTGCACGAGCAGGGCTTCCGCGTCGCCGAGGTGAGCGGCCGCACGGCCACGCCGGGCGTCTTCTTCGGGTGCGACTCACCGCGCACGATGATCCTCGCCGCCAAGCGCTAGAGGAGACGAGCGGATCGCCGCGCGCGCCGAGCCCTCGAGAGCGCGCTGCGAAAGCCCGCGCGAAAAGCTGCTACGGTAACCGCCGAATGGCCCTCCGTAAGATCGCCACGATCGGCAACCCCGTCCTCCGCAACCCGTCCCGCGCGCTCACGCGCGAGGAGCTCGCGACGGAGAAGATGCAGACGTTCATCGATGACCTCATCGAGACGATGTTCGACGCGAGCGGCGCCGGCATCGCCGCGCCGCAGGTGTACGAGCCGATCCGCGTCTGCGTCCTGCACGTGAAGGACAACCCGCGCTATCCGTACAAGCCGAACATCCCGCTGACGGTGCTCGTGAACCCGACGATCGAGCTGCTCTCGAGCGAGACGTTCCTGAACAACGAGGGCTGCCTCAGCGTGCCGAACCTGCGCGGCGAGGTCCCGCGCAGCGTGAAGATCCGCGTCAAGGCGTGGGATCGAAATGGCGCGGAGCTCGATTTCGAGGCGGTCGGGCTCACCGCCGGCACCTATCAGCACGAGGTCGATCACCTCGACGGCAAGCTGTTCGTCGACCGCGTCGTCGACACGCGGTCGCTCTGCACGTGGCACGACTTCGAGCGCTACAAGATGGCGGAGTTCGTCGAGCGGGCGAAGGCCCTGGTGGCGCGCCTCGGAGGGTAGCGTGCGCCGCGCCGCCCTCGTTCGCGCCGCGCTCGTTCGCGCCGCGCTCGCGCTCGTGCTCGCGTCCCCGCGCGTCGCGTGGGGACAGGCCGCCGCCACGGCGCCCGCGTGCGAGGGCGCGTGGACGAGCCGCGTCTACCGCCTCGCGCACGCCGCGGTCGCGCGCGTCGAGGTGCCCGGCGCGTTCGGGGCCGGCTTCCTCGTGTTCGATGATCGCCACGTCGCGACGGCGCTCCACGTCGTCGCGCTCGGCCGCGGCGCGACGGTCGAGTTCGCGAGCGGCGCGGTCCTCGGCGCGCGCGTCGTGGCGACGAGCCCCGAGCACGATCTCGCGATCCTCGAGCTCGAAGAGGCGGCGTCCGCGAGCCCGCTCGCCCTCGGCGACAGCGACCGCGTCGACCTCGGCACGCCCGTCGCCGCCATCGGTCACCCTCAATACTCGCCGCTCCTGCCGTCCAGCATGCGCGGCCTCCTCGAGTGGAGCGTCTCGCAAGGGGTCGTGAGCGCGAAGAACGACGCCTTCATCCAGACCGACGCGCCGCTCAACCCCGGCAACTCCGGCGGACCGCTGCTCGGCTGCGACGGCCGCGTCCTCGCCGTCGTCTCGTCGCAGCTGAAGGACTCGCAGGGGATCGCGTTCGGGATCCCCTCGCGCCGGCTCGCCGCGCTCCGCGAAGAGATCGGCCGGCAGCGGCCCTACATCGGCCGGCTCGGCTTCGGGGACTTCGCGCTCGGCTTCGCGATGCACGCGACGGCGCCCGACAACTTTTACGGCGCGTACGCCGGCGGCAGCCTCATCGCGTTCGATCGCGTCTCTCTCTCGGCGCGCCTGGGCCTCGCGTTCGGCGACACCTCGAACCCCGACGCGTCGACCACGACGTCGTCGCACCTCGCCGAGCTGCTCGAGCTCTCCACCGGCTACCGGCTGCTCTTCCTCGCCGGCCCGCTCCCGATCTACGTCGTCCCCGAGATCGGGCTCTCGAACTCGCTGATCCGCCGCAAAAATACGCATTTCGTGCTCAACGGCGGACAGGTGCAGCTCGTCGACGACGCGCAGCGCCTGCGCGCCGTGCGCGGCACGCTCGGCCTCACGGTGCACGCGATCGGCCTTCAGGTCGGCTACGCGCTCCGACCCGATTTCGGTGCGCTGGGCGACTCGACGCACCTCTTCGTGCTCGGCTTCGAGCTCTAGTCTCGTCTCGTCAGCGCGCGGCGGTCGCGGAGGACGGCGCGCCGTTCGCGGCGTCCTTGCAGCAGCGCACGCCGCTCTCTGTGCCGCCGTAGCCCGCGCCGTGCCCGCCCTGGCCTTGGCGGCAGGCGTGTCGCCCGGGCATCCACCACGAGCCCTTCATCACCTCACGCGCGCCGCGC
>JAYVXL010000790.1:0-3528 GCA_043785185.1 Myxococcales bacterium | reverse complement strand
GCCGCCGCGTTCTGTCGCACGGCGACATGCGCGCCGCCCGCCGACTTCACGCCGACCGCCACGTCGTGCGCGCCGGCGAGTCTGACGACGTGCGTGATGGGCGGCGCGACCGTGAAGAGCGTGCCGCTCTTCTGGAAGAGCACGTGCGTCGGCTACAGCGTTCAGAGAGACGCGAGCCGCTTCGCGACGCTCGAGCAAGCGACGGCGGCGGCGGCCGGCGCGTTCGCGGCGTGGAGCGGCGCCAAGTGCCCGGCCGCGCCGACCATGAAGGGGGAGGACCTGGGGCCCGTCGCGTGCGGCGACGCCGCGTTCAACCTGAACGCGGCGAACCAGAACGTCATCGTGTTTCGCGACAGCGCGTGGCCGCACAAGACGGCGGAGCAGCAGCGCCTGAACCAGGCGTCGCCGACGGTGGCGCTCACGACGGTGAGCTTCAACCGCGACACGGGCGAGATCCTCGACGCGGACATCGAGCTCAACACCGCCGACCACAAGATCACCGTGACCGACACGCCCGGCACCGGCGTCTTCGATCTCGAGAGCGTGCTCACCCACGAGGCGGGCCACTTCCTCGGCATCGCGCACTCGTCCGACGCCGCGGCGGTCATGTACTTTCAAGACGAGGGCGGCTCGTCCAAGCACCGCGCGCTCGGCGCCGACGACAACGCCGCCGCGTGCGAGGTCTACCCGCCCGCCGGGCCGCGGCCGGTCGCGATGTCCGTCGACCCGAGCGGCTTCGTCGCCGCCGGCTCCTGCTCGCCGACCCCGCGCAACGGGCTCTCGTCGACCTGCGCGGTCGACACCGGAACGGTCAGCACGTCGAGGAGTGGCTGCGCCGCGGGCCCGGGCGGCGCGTCGTCGTCGCCGCGGGCCGCGCTCGCCGTTGCGGTTCTTGCGCTGGCGTACGCGCGCCGCCGTCGCCGCGCCACCTAGACCTGGCGTCCGCGCCCCACTCCGAGTCCGGGGCGGCGCGCGTCCGCGGTTGACGCCGCGCGCCGCACGGTGCAAACGTACGCGAAATGGCGAGGGGGAAGAGAACGCGGCCGCTTCTCGTCGCGGTCGCGGCGACCGCGCTCGCGGCGACCGCGCTCCTGGCAAGCTGCGTCTCCGGCGATCCTCCGCTCTTTCCGGCGTACGACGCGGCGGGACCGCAAGGCTTCGACAGCGGCGGTCCGCGCCCGGACGGCGAAGGGCCCGTTCCCATCGATGGCGGCGGGATCGTCGACGGCGCGCCGGCCGAGGGCGGCCTCGATGCGGGCGACGTGGGCGACGCGGGCGGCGAGGCGGGCTTCACCGGACGCGCGGGCGGCGCGGTGGTGACCGGCGGCGTCAGCGCCACGAGCGCCAACTACAAGATGGTGACGACCACGGGCCAGAGCCCGGGCGGCAACGCGAAGATGTCGTCGCCGAGCTACCAGATTCGAGCGGGCGTCGCTGGGGCGACGGGGAAATGAAGCGGCCGGCGCGCAACGCGGCCACGGAGAAGCACGATGCGTAGAGCGGTGATGGTGACGACGCTGGCGATCGCGGGCCTCGGGGGCATGGCGCACGCGTCGGTGCCGACGACGCTGACGCAGCAAGGGCGCCTCGTCTCGTCGACGGGCGTGCCCGTCGCGGGGCCCTTGCCCGTGGTCTTCACGCTCTACGATCAGGCGACGGGCGGCACGAGCCTATGGTCGGAGACGCAGAGCCTCACGTTCGACGATGGCTTCTTCTCGACGCAGCTCGGCGCGGTGACGGCGATCCCCCCGAGCGTGTTCGCCGGCGCGGCGCGCTACCTCGGCGTGACCGTCGGCGCCGACGCGGAGATGACGCCGCGCGAGATGCTCACGAGCGTGCCCTACGCGCTCGTCGCGAACAACGCGAACGGCGACATCACGCCGACGACCGTGACGGTGGGCGGGACGCTCGTGATCAACGGGGCGGGTCAGTGGGTGGGGCCCTCCACGGGCTTGGTCGGTCCGGTTGGGCCGCCCGGGCCGGCCGGCACGGCGGGCTCGCCGGGGCCTTCGGGCGCGACCGGTCCGGCGGGCGCCACGGGCGCGAGCGGAACGAACGGCGCGACGGGCCCGCAGGGCGCGGTCGGCGCGACGGGCCCGCAGGGCGCGAACGGCGCGACGGGCCCGCAGGGCGCGATCGGCGCGACCGGCCCGATGGGCGTGACGGGCCCGATGGGCCCGATCGGACCGACCGGACCTGTCGGCGCGACCGGACCTACCGGCGCGATGGGCCCTGCCGGTCCGACCGGCGCGACGGGCGCGACGGGCGCGACCGGCGCCCTCGCGATCAACTTTGTGTCGGCGTACCAGACGGGCCCGCAGGTTGCCGCGAGCAACGGCGCGATCGCGTTCAATCTCCCGGGCGCCTCGTCGCCCGGCTTCCCCACCAAGACGGGGAGCCAGTTCGTCGTGCCGTCGAACGGGACGTACATCATCAGCTTCACGGTCTTCGAGGACGGCGAGAACCGCTCGACCGGCGGCCTGGCGCCGAACCCGACGCTCCTTCAGATCGCCGTGAGCGGAAACGCGCCGCCGCAAGGTCTCTTCCAGTTCGTACCGGGCGGGCAGGGGGTCGACGTGGCGCAGACCGGGCAAGCCGTGCTCGCGCTCCAGGCTGGCCAAGTCATTCAGATCGTCAACGCCTCGGCCCCGTTCAGCTTCGGCGGCCACGCGGCGAACGCGGCGATGGCGACCGCGAGCCTGTCCATCGTGCAGATCCAGTAGCGCCGGCTCTGACAGAGTGGCGCGCGGGCCTGGGGCCGGCGCCCGCGCGTATGACAACGTGGCGCGCGCGGGAGGTTTCCGCGCGTGACGCCGCGGGGATCGGGCGTGGCACGCCCCGCGCACGTGGGCTCCGCATGCGCCTCGCCCCGAAGCTCGTGTCGGCCGCCGTGCCCGCCCTCGTCGCCCTCGCGGCCGCGCTCGATGCGCGGGCGATCACCACGCTCGTGGGCGCGCGCCTCGCGCCCGACGCGCGCGCGCTCGCGACCGCGCCGCTCGAGGCGGCGAGCCTCCCCGCGCCGCGCGGCGCGTCGCCCACGGCCGACGCCATCCTCGCGCGCAACCCGTTCGACCACGCGACGTCGCTCGTGCCCGCGCCCGAGGTCCCGCGCGGCGACGGCCCGCCGGACGGCGAGACCGACCCGCGCGCCGCGCCGCCGTGCGAGGGGCTGAGGGTCGTCGCGATCGCCGCGTCGTCCGATCCGGAGTGGTCGTTCGCGGCGCTCTCGGTGGGCGCGGAGCCCAAGGGGACGCTGCGGCGGCGGGGCGACGTCGTCGGCGACGCGAAGGTCGTCTTCGTCGGGTGGGATCGCGTCTGGGTGGACCGCGGCGCGACGCGCTGTCAGGCCTCGCTCTTCGCCCCGAAGCTGCCGCCCGCGGCGAAGACGTCGGCCGTGCCGACCGTCGCGACGATGACCGGCGTCCCGCCGGCGATCGCGAGAGGCATCCGTAAGAACGGCCCGAACGACTACGACATCGATCGCGGCGCGCTCGACAAGATCCTCGAGACGCAGCACGAGCTCATGGC
>JAYVXL010000789.1:0-11340 GCA_043785185.1 Myxococcales bacterium | reverse complement strand
GGCTCCGCGCAAAGGACGCGCGCGTCCAGGCGACGGCGCGCCTGCGTTACGACGACGGGGAGGAGGCGGCGCTCGAGCTGCGCGAAGGCCGCTTCTGGGTCACCGCCGCCGGCGCGCTCCCGGGCGGCGCGCGTACGCCCGAGCAGGCGCTCGATCAGCTGCGGCGCGTCGTCGCGCGGCGATCGTACGCGGGCCTCATGCGGGTGCTCTCGCCGGCGACGCGCGCGGCGATCGAGCAGGACCTCCGCGCGCTCGTCACCGGCCTCGAACGCCCCGACACGCTTCAGGTGCAGGTGACCGGCGACAACGCGGTCGTGAACGTCCCCGGCGGCCATCACGTGCGGCTCAAGCGCGAAGGCGGGGTCTGGCGCGTCGAAGACTTCGACTGAGCTATAGTGCCGACGTGCCGTCGCGGGCTCCCTACGTCGCCGTCGTCCTCGCGCTCGCCGCGCTCGCGCTCGCGCTGCCGCGGCCGGCGCGCGCGTTCGGCGATCAGGGCGCGTTCGATCCGCGCGTGCTGCTCACCGGCGGCGCGACGGGGGCGGCGCGGCCAAACGCGCCCGCGCGGTGGTCGTGGGAGCTCGTCCAACGCACGAGCGCGCCCGCGCGTCTCAAGGCGACCACCGTTCGCGCGGACGACGGCGCCATCACCGACGGCCCGTTCGTCTACTGGAGCGGCGACGCGCAGATCACGCCGCTCAGCGCCGGCGAGATCGGCGGCCTCCGTCGCTTCTTCGCGCTCGGCGGCGTGATGCTCGTCGACGACGCCGGGGTCAGCGCCGAGGGCGAGCCGAGCGCCTTCACGAAGTCCGCGCGCCGCGAGATCGCGCGTGTCCTCCCCGAGTCGTCGCCGATCACGATCGGCGACGAGCACGTCCTCTTTCGGAGCTTCTACCTGCTCCGCCGCGCCGAGGGGCGCGTCGCCGGCACCAAGACGCTCGACGCGATCGTTCGCGGCGGGCAAGCGCAGGTCATCTTCTCGGCCCACGATCTCGGCGGCGCGCTGGCGCGCGGCCCCACGGGGCTCTGGGAGCAGTCGGTCGTGCCCGGCGGCGACGCCCAGCGCGAGCGCGCGATCCGCCTCGCGGTCAACGTCGCGATGTACGTCCTCTGCTCGAACTACAAGGACGACCAAGTCCACGCCCCCTTCCTCATGCGGCGCCGCGCCATGGCGCCCTCGGTGCTGCCATGACCCGCGCTCGCTCGTTTGGGTCACTCGCTTCGCTCGCGTCTCTTGCGCCGCTCGCCGCCCTCGCGGCCGCGCTCACCGGCGCGTGCGGCTCGAAGGGGTCCTCCCCTGCCCCGGCGCCCGTCGACCTCGACACCTTCGTGACCGTCCCCGAGTCGTGCGCGTACACGTGCCCGCCTTCCGCGTGCCCCGAGGCGACGGCGCCGTACGCGTGCCCGAACCTCGGCGCGTGGAAGGACATCCCGCACGACGACGCGTGCCCCGCGTGGGACGGGACGTACCCCGCGCCGCGTCCCGGACAGTGCACCGCGAGCGCGCCGACCGGCGACGCGGCGAAGTACGCGGGCGCCGACGGCGCCGCGGTGATCCTCCCCGATGGGCGGCGCATTCGCCCCGCCGGGAGCGACTGGGTGTTTGGCGAGACGGACCTGACGGGCGGCCTCACGAGCGCCGTGCTCCACGTTCCGAAGACGAGCTTCGTGCTCACCGTCGACACGGGCTACGGCGTCCACGCGGTGCGCGTCGTCGACGTCGCGAGGATTGGCGCCGGCGATCCGGTCGTCAGCCGCGTCGCGTTCGCGCCGCCGTTCACGCTCAATAGTGGCCTCGTGTTCATCGCGCCGGATCTCGTCTACGTGACGACGGGCGAGGGCGTCGTCCAGGCCCTGAAGCTCGACACGACGAGCGGCCAGCTGACGCGCGACGACGCGCGAAGGCTCACGCTCGACCCGGCGACCGACGCGAACGGCAAGCCCGCCAAGTGGTACGCGTCGGGCGTCGCCGCGTCCCCCGACGGGAAAATCCTGGTCGTCGCGCCCGTCCTGCAGAAGACGCTCTTCGTCTTCGACGTCGCCGCCGGCTCGCCCACGTTCGGCAAGAAGCTCGGGCAGGTCGACCTGCCCGGCAGCGACGCGTACGGCGCGTACTTCGACCCGAAGGACGGCGGGCACGCGTACGTGTCGATGTGGGCGGGGCGCGCGGTCGTCGAGGTCGACGTGTCGAGCCCCGCGGCGCCGAAGGTCGCGCGCTCGTTCGCGACGGACAAAGACCCGCAGCACGTCGTCTTCCTGGACGCGCGGTGGATGGCGGTGGGCAACGACCTCGGCGACTCGCTGTCGCTCGTCGATCGCGCCAGCGGCGCCGTGCGCAGCTTGCCGATCGAGGCCGGCGGACTCTACGGCGTCGAGCCGAGCAGCCTCGCGTGGGACGCGCCGCGCCGCCGCCTGTACGCGACGCTCGCCGGCATCAACGCGCTGGCCGCGTACGACGTGGACCTCGGCAAGGACCCGCCGGCGATCACGCCCGCCGGGCGCCTCGGCACGGGCTGGTGGCCCTCGGGCGTCGCCGCGCTGGACGACGGCACGCTCGCCGTGACGGCGCTCCGCGGACACGGCAGCGGCCCGCGCCCGCTCCACTTCGCCATCGACGACAACGACACCGCGGACCGCATGCGCGGCAGCATCCAGCGCATCCCCCCCGACATCGCCCTCGCGGCCGCCGGCGACGCCGAGGTGCAGGCGAACGACGCCGTGGGCGCGCTCGCCGGCCACCCGACCGTCACCTGCCCCGCAGGGGTGAGCGACTTCCCCGTCCCCGCGACCAACACGGAGGGCCCGTCGAAGGCGATCGACCACGTCTTCTTCATCGTGCGCGAGAACAAAGGTTTCGACGGGATCTTCGGCGATTTCCCGAGCGCCGAGGGCCGCGCCGATCTCGTATTCAAGACCGGCCCCGGCGAGATGGACGTCATCTGGCAGAACATCCGCACGCTCGCGCGCACGTTCGCGATGAGCGACAACTACTACACCGACGCCGTCTACTCGACGCAGGGCCACAACTGGACGACGTACGGCCGCGCGACCGATTTCGACGAGCGCACGTGGGCGACGAGCGGCGACGGGCACGGCGGGCGGCCGGTGCCGGGCGGCGGCGTCATCGACGTCGGCATGCCGGTCGAGGGCTCGCTCTTCGACTGGCTCCTCTCGAACGGCATCCAATACGATCTGCTCGGCGAGATCGTCGGCAACCCGAGAAAGACGGACCCGGCGCACCCGTCGATCGACGTGCGCTACCCGGGCGGGCCGTTTCAGAACATCTTCTATAGCGACCTGCACAAGGCCTGCTACACGGCGGGCCGCGTCCGCGCGCGGTGCAACACGGCGAGCTTCGTCTACATGACGATCAGCAACGACCACTCGCGCGGCGTGCACCCGGGGACGCCGACGCCCGAGACCTACTGCGCCGTCAACGACGAGGCGACCGGGACGATCATCGACGCCATCTCGCACAGCCCGCTCTGGAAGAGCTCGCTCATCCTCATCACCGAGGATGATCCGTCGCAGGGCGGCGAGCACATCGACTCGCACCGCGCGCCGTTCGTCGTCGTCTCGCCGTGGGTGAAGCGCGGGTACGTCTCGAAGACGCACATCGACGCGGCGAGCGCGCACAAGATTTTTTCCCACGTGTTCGGCAAGCCCTACTTGAACCGGACGATCGCCAACGCGGGGCTGCCGCTCGATCTCTTCACGTCCACGCCCGACTTCACGCCGTACACGTACAAGCCGCGCGGCTGGCCGCTCGCGTGCGGCGGCGGCGCGACGCTCGGTGAAAAGACGCTCACCGAGTCGTGGGACCTGACCGACGCCGACGAGCAGCCCGGCCTCGACGCCCAGGTCACGCGGTGGATGCGCGGCGTGCAGTTCGAGAAGCTGCCGCCGCAGCTCAAGGCCCGCGTCGAGCAGCGCGCCGAGCTGCGCGCCCTCGGCAAGGACTGAGCGGCGCGAATGCCGACGTCGCACCTCGCTCCGAGCGCCGACTTGCCGTCGTGGGCCGGCGTGCTCGCGGTGGCGCTCGTGCTCGTCAGCCTCGGGCTGCTCCTGGCGGAGATGCGGCGGCGCGAGCGCGGTGGGGTGATGATCCTGGCGAGCGGCGTGCTGGCGCTCGTCGCGCTCTTGGCGGCGGTGCTGCGGCCCGTGCGGATCGCGGCGCGCGAGAGCGTCGTCGGCGCGCGGGTCGTCGTGCTCGCCGACGCGTCGCGCTCGATGGCGCTCAAGGACGGCGGCGCGGCGCGGCGCGAGGCGCGGGACAAGGCGCTCGCCCAGCTCGCGCGCATCGGCAAGGACGCGCGGATCACGGTGCTCGGCTTCGGCGACGGTGCGCCGCGGCCGCTCGCGACCGGCGCCGGCGCGGACGACGCGAACGCGCGCGCGCCGCGGAGCGATCTGGCCGCCGCGCTGCGCGCGCTCGCGGCCGCGCCCGACGAGCGGCCCGCGGCGGTGGTCGTCGTGAGCGACGGGCGGCTCGACGATCCGCCGGAGGACGCGCCGGCGGCGGCGCTGCAGGCGCTCGGCGAGGGCTTGCACGTCCCGGTGCACACCGTGGCGACGACGCGCGCGGCGCCGGCGGACGCCAGCGTACGGCGCGTCGCCGCGGCGGGCGCGGCCGTCGCGCACGTGCCGCTCCCTTTGCGCGTCGACATCGGCTGCGCGGGCGGCCTCGCGTGCGAGGAGCTGACCGTCACCGCGCGCGAGCTCCGAGAGGACGGCCCCCCGGCGCTCCTCGCCACCGGGCTCGCCCATTTGAAAGACGGCAAGGGCACGCTGGACCTGACCGTCACCCTGGAGCGCGCGGGCTCGCGCATCCTCGAGATCGCGATCACGCCGCCCTCCGGCGACACCGTCGCCGAGAACGATCGACGCCTCGTCACGTTCAACGTCGCGCGCGAGCGCGTGCGCGTCCTGCACGTCGCCGGGCGCCCCACCAACGACACGCGCGCGCTCCGCCAGTGGCTGAAGAGCGACGCGTCGGTCGACGTCGTCGCGTTCTTCATCCTGCGCACGCCGGCGGACAACCCGCAGGCCCCGCAGGAGGATCTCGCGCTCATCCCGTTCCCGGTCGACGAGCTCTTCAGCGAGCACCTGCCGTCGTTCGACGCGGTCGTGCTGCAAGACTTCGACGCGCAACCCTACGGCCTCGAGAAGCACCTGCCCGCGCTCGCGCGGTACGTGAAATCAGGCGGCGGCCTCATCATGGTCGGCGGGCCCAACTCGTTCGTCGCGGGCGGCTACGCGGGGACGGCGATCGCCGAGGTGCTGCCCGTCGGCCTCGACGCGTCGCCCGGCTCGACCGCCGCGGACACGGCGCCCTTCGTCCCGCAGACGAGCGCGCAAGGCCGCGCGGCGCCGCTCTTGGGACCTTTGCGCGCCGTGCTCGGGGACGAGCTGCCGAGCATGCCGGGCGCGAACGTCCTCGGCGATCTGCGGCCGGGCGGCGTCGTCCTCTGGACGCACCCGACGCGCACGACGAAGAACGGGCAGCCGATGCCGGTGCTCGCGATCGGCGACATCGGCGACGGGCGCACGATCGCGATGGGCGTCGACGGCGGGTGGCTGCTCGAGTTCTCGGCGCTCGGCGCGCGCACCTCGGGGCGCGGCCACGGCGCGCTGTGGGACGGCCTGCTCGGCTGGCTCATGCGCGATCCCCGCTTCGAGCCTGCGCAGCTCGAGCTGCCTGCCGGGTGCACCGGCGGGCTGCCGACGCCCGTGCGCGCGCAGCTCCTTCCCGCGGCAAACGCGGCGAATGGCGCCGAGCCGGAGAGCGTCACGCTCGACGTCGCGCGCCTCGACAAGCACGAGGCCGCCGCCGCGGCCCACCACGTGGTCGCCGCGCGGCCCACCGGCGAAGGGGCGGAGTCGGCCGTCGAGCTCACCCTCCCGCCTCTCGAAAGCGGCGGCTACTCGGCGCGCATGCGTGTGGGGCGGGGGCCGGCGACGCGGCGCGACTTCGCGTGCGAAGCGGGCGGCGACGAATGGGCCGACTCGCGCCCCGACCCGGCGCGCCTGCGCGCGCTCGCGGCCGCGACGGGCGGCACCTTCGCGTGGGCCGACGAGCTGTCGACGTTGCCGCTCCCGAAGCCGACGGTCGTGAGCGCCGAGCGTCACGTCGTGCCGGTCGCGCCGCCTTGGATTTGGACGCTCGCGGCGGCGCTGGCGTTCGGCGCGCACTGGTTCGTGCGGCGGCGAAGCGGCCTCGTATGAAGGCGTGCGCGGCACGTGGTACCGTTTGGGCGTGCCCTCGCGATGCACCGCCGCCGTCGCCCTGCTCGCGCTGAGCGCGGTCGCCCTCTCCCCGAGGGGCGCGCGCGCGCTCGTGTGGCCCGACGTCCCCGAGCGCGTCGAGCGCGATCTCGCCTCCCCTGACGCGCCTGCGCGGAGGGCGGCGGCGCGCCTCCTACCGGAGCTCGGCGCGTCGCGCGGCGGACCGCTCGTCCTGCGCGCGCTCGGCGACGTCGATCCCGAAGTGCGGCTCGCCGCCGCGCAGTCCGCGATTCGCTTGCGCGTGCCGGCGGCGCTCGACGCGGTATTGCCGTGGCTCGGCGAGCGCGAGGCGCGGGTGCGCGTCGCGGCGTGCGACGTCGCGCGCGCGCTGCCCGACGCCGCGAAGGCCGTCCCCTCGCTCGCCCGCGCGCTCGGCGACGCCGACGCGTCCGTCCGCGCGGCCGCGGCCGACGCGCTCGGCGCGCAGGGCTCGGAGGCCGCGGTGCCGCCGCTGCTCGGCAAGCTCGACGACGCGAGCCCGCAGGTTCGCATCCAGCTCGCCCGCGCGCTCGCGCGACTCGGCGACGGCCGCGCGGTCGTGCCGCTCGCCGGCAAGGTGCAGGACTCGGTGCCGGAGGTTCGTCAGGCCGTCGCGCGCGCGCTGGGCGAGCTCGGCGATCTTCGCGCGACGCAGGCCTTGCTCCTGCAGCTGCGCGACGCCGTGGTCGAAGTGCGGGTCGAGGCGCTCGGCGCGCTCGGCAGGCTCCGCGCGCCCGACGCGGCGAGCACGATCGGCCCCCTCGCCGCCGAGCGTACGCTCGCCGTGCGCTTGGCCGCGCTGACCGCGCTCGGTCACATCGCGACGCCCGACGCCGTGCGCGCGCTCGCGGCGCTGCTCGGGCAGGGCGACGACGCCGGCGCCGGCCTCGAGCGGACGCCGGTGCGCGACGCGCTCGTCGCGTGCGGGCCAGCGGCGGTGAACGACGTCGCCGCTCTCCTCGAGCGACCGCCGACCGTCGCGATCGCGACGAGCGCCGCGTGGGTGCTAGGCGCGCTGCGCGCGCACGGAAAGGCGCCGGACGTCGTCCGCGCGATGCGGCGCGGCGCGCTCCCGGTCGCCGCGGCCCTGCACGCGCTGGCCGGCGCCGGCTCGCCGGACGAGGTGCCGATCGTCCTCGAGTTCACGTCCGACCCCAGCCAAGTCGTGCGCGCGGAGGCGGCGGCGGCGGCGACCGCGCTCCTCGATCCTGCGCGGCCCGACGGGCGCGCCGTGGAGCCGCTCGCCGCGGCGCTCCGCGACCCGCACCTCGACGCGCGCGAGCGCGCCGCGCTCGCCACGCTCCTCGGTCGCACCGGCGCGCCGCGCGCCGCGCCGATCTTGGCCGGCCTCGCGACGGCGAAGGAGCCGGGTCTCAAGCTCGCGGCCATCGACGCGCTCGGGACGCTCGGCCCTGCCGGCGCCGACGACGCGCTCTTGACCGCGCTCGCCGATCCGGAGCCGCAGGTTCGGCTGCACGCCGCCCTCGCCTTGGCCGACGCCGGCAGCGCCGCGGCGGAGGAGCGCCTGCTCGATCGCCTGGGCGGCGCAGACGAGATCGATCGCGCGAGCGTGCTCGCCGCGCTGGGAGGCGTCCTCTCTCGGGCGCCGTCGGATCCGGCGCTACGCCGGCTCCTTCACGCGCTCGAGCTCGCGGCAGGGAGCGAGCGCGACGCGCTGCTCGAGGCGATCGGCCGAGCGCGGTCACCGGCCGCGCTGTCGGTCCTCGGGGGGACCTCCGGCGCCGCGAGCCCCGACGAAGACGACCGCCGCACGGCGGCGGCGCTGCTCGCCCCGTACGCGGGACGTCCCGACGCGACCGCGCTCGCCGCGCGCCTCGCCGCGGACCCCGACGCGAGCGTGCGCGCGCAAGCGGCGTGGTCGCTCGGCGCGGTCGGCGATCTCGCGAACCTGCCTGCGCTCGCGGCGCTCTTGTCGCGCCCCGAGCAGGACGCCGCCGTCAACGCCGCCGCCGCGATCGGCAAGATCGCGGCGCGGCACAAGGCGCCGGGGGCCGCGACACCGCAGCTTTGCCCCGCCGCCCGCGATCTCCGCCCGCTCGTGCGCGCCAACGCGCTCGCGGGCCTCGCGCTCGCCGGCGCCCGCTGCGACGGCGGCGCCGCAGAGCGCCGCGCCCTCGAGTCCGACCCGAGCGACGCCGTCCGTCGCGCCGCCGCGCTCGCCGTCGCGCGCTCCGCCGCGTCGCCCTCCCCCGAAGACCGCCGCGCGCTCGAGCGGTGCGCCGCCACCGACCGGTCCGGCGCTGTCGCGCAGCTCTGTCGGGCCGCCCCGCCGCGCCCGACCACCACGCGCGCCGTCACCGTGTATCCCGTCGCCGAGGGCGTCTCCACGCCGCGCCCGCACGCCGCCTACGCGATCGCCTTCGCCGACGGCACGATCCGCGCCGGCACGGCCGACCGCCGCGGCGCGGCCTTCGAGCCGCTCGCCCCGGACGGCGAGGTCGCGCTCGTGCGCGTCGGCCGCTGATCTGGTAGTTCACCTTCGTGGCGCGCGCGAAGCGGCGAAGGACCCTCCGCATGCCGGAGACGCTCGACGGCGTGCTCGATCGCGCCGGCGAGAACCGCTACGCGCGCGTCAAGCCGCCCATCAGCGACCAGGTCTGGGCGAAGGCGGTGGGCCTCCGCATCTCCGCGCGCGCGCGCCCGATCAGCCTCGAGCGCGGCGTCCTCACCGTGCGAACGGCGACGACGGTGTGGTCGAGCGAGCTCTCGCTGCTGTCGGAGCCGCTCATCCTGCGCCTCCGCGAGCATGGCGTCGAGGTGAAGGAGCTGCGCTTCCGCGTCGGCCCCCTCGAGCCGCCGAAGAGCGTCGCCGAGCT
Organism: Myxococcales bacterium; assembly: GCA_043785185.1. Taxonomy (GTDB): domain Bacteria; phylum Myxococcota_A; class Polyangia; order Polyangiales; family Polyangiaceae; genus JANYHK01. The sequence goes on along the minus strand of JAYVXL010000789.1, from coordinate 2,239 downwards.
GCGCAACTCTCGAAAGATCCCGCCGCCCGCGCCGCTGACGCCCGACCTCGAAGCGAGCCTCGACGCGATCGCCGACGACGAGCTGCGGGCGATCGTCACGGACGCCGCGCGCGCGAACCTCGCCTGGCAGAAGAAGTAACGACGGCCCCAGAGGAGCGGCTACCGTCAGCGCAGAGCCGCCAGCCGCTCGAGCCCCTCGAGGCGCTGGAAGAGGAACCGCTCCGCCGGCCCAAACGACGCGAGCTGCCCGCGCAGCGCCTCGATGTAGCCGCGCAGCCGGTTGAGATCGATCGCCGTGACCTTGCGCATCGCCTGATACAGCTCGTCGATGACCGACGCCGGGCACGGCCGCCCCTGCGCCGAGTAGAGCTCGATCACGTAGTCGGCCCAGCCGCCTTTGCCCGTCGCCGTCGCCAGCTTCGCGCTGAACTTCGCGGCCTGGTCGACCAACGACGGCGGCACGCTGCGCCCCTGCCGCGTCGTCTCGATGACGTCGGCGAGCGCCGACGCCAGCAGCCGCTCTGCCTCGGCGGCGCGCCCCATCGCGAGCGCCTTCTCGGCGACGCCGCCGAGGAGCTTGAACGCGTCCGCGCGCCGAACCATGCTCGGTTCAGGCTCGCTGTCGACGAGGTGGCTCGGCGGCACCTCGGCGTGGCGCACCGCCGCGGCCATCTTCGGCAAGGTCAGCTTCGACGCCACCTGGGGCGGGCCGGGCTGCACGCCGGCCGGCGCCACGTCGTCGCGCGCGTGCAAGAGCGTGAGCTCCTGGCTACCGATCAGGATCTTGTCACCGGCGCGCACGTCGACGCGCCCCTCGATGCGCTGGCCGTTGACGAGGACGCCGTTGCGACTGCCGAGATCCTCGACGAGCACGCCGTCGCGGCTGACGTAGAGGATGGCGTGCCGCCGCGACACGAGCGGGTCGTCGAGCGACAGCTGGCAGCTCGCGTTGCGGCCGACCGCGAACTGCCCCTCGGTCAGCTCGAGGTCGTGCTGGAGATACCGCAGACGAAATCGCATCGCCCTACGCGGCCCCTCCGCGCAGAAACCTCGATGATTCGGCGCTACTACGACGTCCCAGCTCTGGCATCGCCAGCGTGGATGCTACCGGACGTCCGCCGCCCGGATCCACTTACCTCCGAGGACCGGCTGCGGAGCGCCGGAGACCGCCCGAGGACCGCCAAGTGTACCCGGCCGGCGAACGCCCTCGCCGTCAGGACGGGAGGGGCTCGGGCGCGGTGCCCCGGGGATGGCTGCGGGGATCCTTCAAGGAGGCGCCCAGCTGCTCGAGGCGCGAGATCACCGCGGTCTCGTCGGCCGCGAGCGCGCGGCTGAGCGAGCGGCAGTGAACGACGAGCGCGTCGATCGACTCGCCGATCTCGGCGTGCCGGGGCGCGAGCGGTGCGAGCCCCTCGACCACCTCGGCGGGCGGCAGGTACTGCACGCGGCGGTACACCTGCGCGGCCCACGAGCCCCACGTCGGTTCGCCCGACTCGAGCGCGATGCGGGTGGCGGCCACCGCGAGCGTGGCGAGCTGCCGCGCGTCGATCTCATCTTGCGACGCGATGCGCTCTTCGATCTGCGCCGTCGCGCGCCGCAGGATGCGTTCGGCGTCGGCGACCCGGGACAAGGACAGCGCCTTCTCGAGCACCTCGATGAGCAGCTGCACGCTCCACGACCCCTGTGACCCCGCGCCGAACTGGCCGCTCAGCGTCTCCTCGTCCATCTGCTCGGTGGCGCCGCAGTTCGGGCAGGCGACGACCTCCTGCGGATACGGCAGGCGGCATTTGGCGCAGTGGCGGAGAAAGCCCGTCGTCTTGGCGGCGGCGTTGGTCGCCTGCTCGACGCGGCAGAACACGAGCTCCTGCGTCCCGACGCGGAGGCGATCGCCGTCCTTGAGGCGCGCCGTCCCGCGAATGGCGGCGCTGTTCAGCTTCACGCCGTTGCGGCTTCCGAGGTCGTGGAGCGTCGCCTCATCGCCGTCGATCACGATGCGGGCGTGCTGCCGCGACACGAGCGGATCTTCGATCGTCACGTGGCAGTCGGAGCTGCGCCCGATCAGGGTGGCCCCGCGGGGCAGATCGAATTCTTGCAGCAAGAAGCGGAGCCGGTATCTCGCCACGCTCACCTCCGAGTGCGCCGCTCCGAAAAGCCCGCGACGCGTATTCGACGACCAGTATACCGCGCGACTTTTCAGATTGTCGCGTCCTTCCTCCTCGCCCTCGGAAAAGTTCGGAGT
>JAYVXL010000788.1:0-11362 GCA_043785185.1 Myxococcales bacterium | reverse complement strand
AGGGTGTAAGCCCCGCGGCGCGCGCGCGTTGATCGGACATGAAGCCGAGCCCGCGCGCCCTCCCCGTCCTCGCTTTCGCCCTCGTCGCGTCGCTGGCCGGCCTCTCCGCAGGCTGCCGCAAGTCCGAGTCTCACGCCGCGAGCGGGAGCCCGGCGTTCGACGTCGCGGCGTCCGCGCCGGTGTCCCCCCCGACGCAGGCCGCCGGTGGCGGAGACAGAGCGCCCGCCCGCCGCGCGATGCTCGAAGTCCACGCGCAAGTCGAGCTCGAGGTCACCGAGACCGCGCACGCCAAATCCCTCGTCGCCAAGCTGGCCGACCTCGCGCGCGCGAGCGGCGGGTACGTCGCGGAGTCGCGCGATGACGGCAGCGCCGTGCACATGGTCGTCCGCCTGCCGCCGAGCGCCCTCCGAGATGCGCGCGCGACGCTCGCCGGGCAGGGGTCGATCGTCCGCGAGAGCGAGCAGGCCGTCGACGTGACCGACGCCGTCGCCGACCTCGACGCGCGCCTCCGCTCGGCGCGCATCGAAGAGGGCCGTATCCTCAAGATCCTCGAGGAGCGCGCGGGTGGCATCGCCGACGTCCTCGCCGCTGAGCGCGCGCTCGCGGACGTGCGGCAGCGCGTCGAGCGCCTCGAGACCGACCAGCGCCTCGCGCTCGGGCGCGTGGAGCTGGCGACGCTCGACGTGACGATGCGCCACCCCGTTGCCGCGGCGATGGAGCCCTCCGTGGGCGAGCGCCTCGGCGAGGCCGCACGCGACGGCGTCGCAGGCGCGAAGCTCGTCACGATAGGCCTCGCGACGACGGGCCTCCGCGCGGGGCCCACGCTCGTCATCTTTGGCGCGCTCGCCCTCGCGATCTTGCTTGCGGTGCGACGCCTCCGCAAGGTAGCCCGTAACGTGTGACCCCCGACGAGCTGAAGGCGCTGCGCAAAGAGCTCACGTGCAGCGCCAAGGAGCTCGCCGCTGCGCTCGGCCTCGAGCAAGCGACCGTGCTGGCCTGGGAGAAAGGGGAGCTCTTCCCGACCAAGCCGTTCATCGACAAGATGGAGCAGCTGCGCACGAAGGGCCCCGGTGCGATCCCGCGCAAATCCAAGGGCGCGGACCCGATCAAGACGTTCACCGACGCCGCGTTCTGGGAGCTCGTTCGCAAGCTCGCCGCGCACAAGAAGCTGCGCGACGAGGTCACGAAGATGGCGGCGACGTACCCCGATCCCGCCGACGACTGATCGGCCCGAACGAGGCGCGGAGTTTTTTGGGGACAGCGGTCGCGGTGCGGTACGGGCTCATCACACCCTCCACGCGACGTGCGCCGCATCGTACCGCGCGTCGCGCGCCTCGAGGGACGTGACCGCCTGCTCGTACGTCTCGGCCCCGCCCTTCGTCTTCGCCCAGACGAGGCCGTCGAAGCCCGCCTTGAAGGCGGGGTCCTCGGCGTACCGCTTCGCCAGGCCCGGGTTCGCCGCGAGCTGCGCCGCTGGGTCTCGGTTCGCGTCGCACGCGGCGCGCGCGGCGGCCATCCCCTGATCGCAGTGGAGCTGGACCGCCAGCATCGCCTGGTGATCCCCGTCGCGACCGAGCGCGCGGTTCATGCCGCGCACGAGGTTCGACGTCTTCTCGTCCTCCGAATAGCGCTTCATCTCGCCGGCGACGTAGCCGGCAGGAAGGCCGTTCAGGTTGTTGAGGAGGAAGATGTGCATCTTGTCCTTCGTGAGGGCCGCCGCCTGCTCGTGGCCGAGTCTGTTGTCCTCGGCGACGTGCTGAAGCGCATTGAAGGCGTCGTCCGCGAGCGACAACGGCAGCGCAGCGAGGCCTACCTCTACAAAGGCGGCCTTCTCGAGCACATGGGTTGCGAGCTCCTCCAGGCCTTTGGATGCGACCGTCTCCAAGGCTTCGCGCAGCGTCGCCCTGCCCTCGGCGTGTAGCTCGCGCTCGCTCTTGTCGTCGCCGCGCACCCGGTAATTCTCCGTGAGCCCGGCGTGGCGACCGATTTGGTTCAGCGCGGCGCGGGTCGAGTCGCCCTCGTACCCGCGCAGGTGCTCGTGCTCTTGGTCCGTGTAGACGTTGTTCCGCTCGCTCACTCCGCCGACGTTGCCCATGGTTCCGTCCTCCTGGAACCCCATCGGCACGCGGCGGGTGACGTTGCTAAAAATCGTCCGGGCTCAGGGCTCGTGCGGGTCGGGCTCGTGCGGGTCGGGCTCTTGCGGCTCGGGCTCTTGCGGCTCGTGCTCGTGCGCATCGCGCTCGGCGGTGATCGCCTGGTCGGCGTCGTGCGGCTCGTGTGGCTCTTGCGGCGGCAGCGTGTCGCGCGGCATTCCGGAGCTCGGGCTCTCCTCGGCCCTCTCGTCGGCGAGCGTGGCCGCCGCCTGCACGCTCTCGAGCGTCTCGCCGAGCTCCTGCTCGACGACGCGCCGCGAGTCCTCGCTGAGCTCGGTGAACTCGCGCAGCGTCGGCAGGTCCTTCACGCTCTTCAGCCCGAAGAACTCGAGGAACTCGTTCGTCGTCCCGTAGAGCAGCGGCCGGCCCGGCTCGTCCTTCTTGCCGAGGATGCGCACGAGATCGCGCTCGAGCAGAAGCTTGAGCACCGGCCCCGAGTCGACGCCGCGGATCTCGTCGATCTCCGGCCGCGTGATCGGCTGCCGGTACGCGAGGATCGCGAGCGTCTCGATCTGCGCGCGCGTGAGCTTCACCGGCTTCTGCTTGGTGAGGTCGCGCACGAAGGGCGCGTAGACCGGGCTCGTCCGGAAGAGCCAGCCGCCCGCGATCTCCTCGAGCTGCACCCCGCGGCCGACGTAGTCGGAGCGGAGCTCCTCGAGCAGCTCCTTCACTTCTTTCGCCTGCGCCGACGCCGTCTTTGCGAGCTCGTTCGGCTTGATCGGGTGGTCGCTCGCGAAGATGAGCGCCTCGAGCAGGCCGCGCAGGTGCTTGCGCGTCGCCGCGGGCAGGCCCTCCTCCACCGCGTCGGGGAGGCCCGTCTGCGTCGTCGCCTCGAGGTCGTCGCGGCCCGGGATGGCGAAGATGTCGCCCGTCAGGTTGACCGTCGCCTCGAAGTCCATCGCGTGATCGCTGATGGGGGCCTCGCGGATGTCCACGTCGGGGGCGGCGTCCATGCCCGGCCCCGGCGCGATCGTCTGGCCGGTGTCCTCGCCCTCGGCGACCTCGGACGTCGGCTTCGCCTCCGGCTCGGCCGGCGGCGCCGACTTGCCCTTCTTCGCGCGCTTGCTCACGGCTCGCCTTCCTTCACGTCCGCGGGCGCGTCGGCGGGGGCGTCGATCGGCGCGACCTCGTCGGCGTTCTCGGAGAGCTCGATGTAGATGGGCGACAGCGATTCAGACTGGAAGAGGCGGGTCATTCGGAGCTTGGTCATCTCGAGCAAGGCCAAAAAAGTGATCACGAGGTCGAACTTCGACGTGAGGCCGGTGAAGAGCTGATCGAACACGATCCGGTGCTGGGGCGCGTCGCGCAAGGCGTCCGCGAGCTCGCTGATGCGATCGGCGAGGCTGATGCGGTCGGCGAGCACGTCATGGGAGATCTTGACCTTGCTGCGGTTCAAGACGGCCTGGAACGCCTCGACGAGCGAGTAGAGCGGGACGTCCGCGAGCGGCGCGAGGCCGCTGTGCACCGCCTCGTCGATCGCGACGCCGCGGGTGAACGCGTCGGCGCCGGTGATGCCGCGCGCCGCGAGGTCCGCCGCCGCCTGCTTGTACTTTTGGTACTCGAGGAGGCGCCGGATGAGCGCCTGGCGCGGGTCCTCCTCCTCGACGAGCGGGTCGTCCTCCTGCCCGGGCGGCGGCGCCGGAAGGAGCATCTTGGACTTGATGTGCGCGAGCGTCGCGGCCATGAGCAAGTACTCGCTCGCGACGTCCAAGTTCATCAGCTGCATGACGCCGAGGTACTCGAGGTACTTCTCCGTCACGAAGGAGATGGGGATGTCGAGGATGTCGAGCTCGTGCTTCTGGCAAAGGTGCAGAAGCAGGTCGAGCGGGCCCTCGAAGCTCGGTCCCGTCGCCGAGGCGGGGAGCGCGACCTTGTACGTGTCCCGCCCCGCTTCGAGGATCTCGGGCTGTTCGTGCTGCGGATCGGGCTCGGACACCAGACCCTACGTAACCTTGCCTGGGGCCTTGGGACAAGGGCCAGCGGCCACTGCCCGCGAAAAAGGGCCCCAAATGCCGCCGCGTCTACTGGGTTCCTACTGCGCTGCGCCTGCCGCGCGCGGTCAGAGGCGCCGCAGCTCCTGGATGAAGAAGTAGGCGATGATCGCGAGGCCGAGGATTCCCTGAAGGAGCGCCATCGCGGCGAGGCGCGGACCGACCACCCCGGCGGCGTAGACGAAGCTCGCGCCGGCGAGGACCGCGGAGCCGATGGCGAAGACCTCGAGCAGCGAAGGACCGCGCCCCGCGCGACCGCGCACCTCGTGGACCTCGGCCGTGAACCGGCGCGCGAGCACGAGGAAGACGATCATGCCGAGGAACGACGCGCCGCCCGGCATCGACAGGAAGAGATCGTATGCGCCGTGGAGGCCGACCACCGTGAGGAACGTCGTCGACGCGTCGTAGGCGCGCCGCTCGGGATCGCCCGCGCCCTCCCAGAGCGCGGCGGCGGTGATGCCCGTCATCGCCATGTGCAGGAAGTTCGCGGTGAGGAAGCGCGCCATCGCGGTCGCGAGGTCGGCGCTCTGGAAGTAGTCGAGGTTCTCGACGGTCGCGAATCCGAGGCCGACGAGCGCGCCGGTGACGAGGACGTCGAGCTTCGTCGCGTTCGCCCAGCGCAGGAGCGGCACGAGCGGCGCAAACAAGAGGAGCTTCGAGATCTCCTCGCGGAAGCCCACACCGAACAGGAAATAGAGCGCGTCGCGGCCGAGATCCCCCGTCTGGTCGAGGTGGAGCGTCGACTCTTGAATCGCGATGAGCGCGTCGGTCGGCGCGATGCTGAGCGCGCCCAAGACGGGCGCGAGCGCGTAGAGCGGCAGGCGCACGCGCCAGCGCTCCGTCGCGCGGCCGAGGCGCAGGCAGAAGACGAACCACGCGAGCAAGGACACCGCGGCGAGGAGCACCGTCCCGAGCGAGGGGCGTCGCGCGTAAGCGGTGCGGAAGAGTCGCTTCGCCGCGTCGCCCCACGCGCGCACCTCGACGGCGTAGCGGAAGTGCACCCACGGCGCCGCGAGCGCCGCGGCGCGCGGATCGGCGAGGCGCTGGCCGATCGCGTCCCAGTCGCCGGCCTCCTCGAAGAGCGTGAACATCTTCGCGACGTCGTCGGCGCGCCCGAACGTCAGCCCTTCGCGCTCGAAGCGGCGCCCGGCCTCCGAAGGATCGCCGCGCGAGAGCGCGCGGCGGGCGAGGAGGTGGTTCGCCCACGGCATCGGCGGCGTCGCGTTCGCCGCCTCTTCGACGAGGGCCTGCTCGTCGTCGCCGACGTCGCGGGCGAGGACGCCGCGCCAATAGTGGCCGAGCAGCGCCACGTCGATCGGCAGATCGGGGCGGGCGAGGAGCTCCTCGATCTGGTGCTCGCGGATGCTCGACGTCGCGTGCCGTCGGCCGTGGTCGAACGCCTCGATCACGTCGCGGTCGCCGCGGCCCCCCGCGCGCCTCACGGGCGCGCCGGTCTGCGCGCGCGCGTCGAGGAGCGCGACGACGAGCGGCACGGTCACCGGCCCCTCCTGGAGGGCCTGGAAGTAGAGCGCCGCCGCCCGGTCGCCGTCGCCGGCGCGCGCCTGCCATCTGGCCTGCGCTTCACGCGGGGTGTGCCCGCGCATCCACACATCGAGGCCCAGCCCCGCGCCGACCGACCCCGCGAGGATCGCGACGAGGAGCCACCTTAGCCAATGGGGCGAGCGCCCGCGTCGCAGCTGAGCCATTTTCTCTCGAGGAACGGCCGCAGCCTACCGCAACGTGTGGGTGCAAGGGGGTGCAGCTTTCGCCCTTGGCGGGCGAGATCGGGTCTGTCGTCGCGCGGTCACTCTCTCCACGGCGTCCCTGGCATGAAACTCGCTGCTCTCTGTCCGTGAACGGGTACGATTGGAGGCCGGTAATCGGTGAATCGCGCGCTGCTTCCGTCCAAGCTGTGTACGACGTGCGGCGCCCGGTACGCCGCCGATGCGCTGTTCTGTCCCAGCGACGGGACGCCGCTGAGCAGCAATGCCGCCGCCGGCGCGGCGAACGCGACCGGACCGGACGCGCCGGACCCGTATTTGGGGCGGGAGCTCTCGGGTCACATCGAGATCCGTCAGCTCGCCGGCGTCGGGGCGATGGGCCGCGTCTATCGCGCGTTTCAAAAGGGCATCGACCGCGACGTCGCGGTGAAGATCCTCCACCGCGAGCTCAGCGCGAACGCGCAGCTCGTGCAGCGATTCCACCGCGAGGCAAAGGTCGCGTCGCGCCTGTCGCACCCGAACGTCGTCCAGGTGCACCTCGCCGGCCAGCTCCCCGACGGCGCGCTCTACATCGTGATGGAGTACCTCGACGGCCTGTCCTTGCAGAGCGCGCTCGCGGCGGCCGGCGGCGCGATGCCGCTCGCGCGCGCGATGCACGTCGCGCTGCAGGTGTGTGACGCCGCGGGGGAGGCGCACGCGCAGGGGGTCGTGCACCGCGACCTCAAGCCCGAGAACGTCATGCTCGTGCGTCGCGGAGAAGACCCGGACTTCGCGAAGGTGCTCGACTTCGGCATCGCGCGCCTCAACTGGGGCGACCAGTCGATGGCCACGGCGGCGGGCCTCATTTTCGGCACCGCCCGCTACATCTCGCCGGAGGGCGCGCAGGGCGAGCAGGTCGGGCCGGCCGGCGACGTGTACGGCGTCGCCACGCTGCTCTTCCAGATGCTCGCGGGGCGCACGCCGTTCGAGGGCGATCAGGCCGTCGCGCTCCTCGTGCAGCAGATCCACGACGCGCCACCCGAGCTCACCGCGATGCCGCGCGCCAGCTACGTCCCCGAGCCGATCGCCCGGCTCGTGATGAAGAACCTCGCCAAGTCGCCCGCCGCGCGCGCGCCCGACGCCCGCGCGTTCGGCCGCGCGCTGCTCGACGCGGCGAAGGCGAGCGGCATGTCGACCGACGAGCTCATGAGCCGGTCGAGCCTCCTCGGAAGCCGGCCGAGCGGCGCGATGCAGCTGCCGCCCATGCATCGCACCAAGCAGCTCGAGCTGTCCGCCGAGCTCTCGGCGCGCATGGCGCAGGCGCCGACGACGACGCAGGTCCTCGAGGCGACGGGCAGCGCGCCCGCGCTCCGCGATGACGCCCCGCGCGCCTCGCCGAGCGCGCCGTATTTCCCGGCGCCGGTGTCGACCCACGCGTCTCCTGCGGCGCCGACGACGAAGTGGACGCCGCCGCCGGGCTTCGCCGCGCAGCTCGTGCCGCCGCGACCTGCCCCGCCGTCCTCGCCGCACCTGGCGGACGCGCAGGCGAACAAGGGGCCCGAGGAGACACTCGACGACGAGTCCGCCCCCATCATCCCCGCGCCGCCGGCGAGCGAGCCGATCCGGCCGGCCCGCCGGTCCTCCCCCTCGGTGGGCGCGATGATGACCGCGCCGCCGGACCCGCTCTACGCGGCGCCGCGCGCGGCGCCGAGCTCGCCGGCGTACCAGCCGCCGACGCCGACCGCGCCCGGCGCGACGATCTCGCAGCCCGACGCGCGCCCGCACGCGTACGCCGACGAGCGTCCGTCGCCGCGCAGGCGCGGTTCGCGCGCGGTGGTGCTCGTGTTCTTCTGCTTTCTCCTCGGCGCGGTCATCGCGGGCGTGTTCGGCGTGCGCGCAGGGCTCGTGGGGTCGCGCGCGGCGGCCGGCTCGGTCGACGACCAAGTCGCGCGCGCGCAGGACGCGCTCAAGCACAAGCGATGGGACGCGCCGCCGGGCGACAACGTGAAGGACCTGACGACCGAGGGGCTGGCGAAGTGGCCGCGGGAGCCGCGCCTCGTCGACGTGCGCGAGCGGGCGACCGAGGATCTCGTGAAGGAGGCGCTCGGCCGCAAATTCTCGGGCGATCTGAGCGACGCGCTCCGCCTGGCGCAGCTCGCGCGCGAGCTCGATCCGACGGACACGACCGCGCAGCAGCTCGCGCAGGAGCTCGAGCAGGCGGTCGGCAAAGCGATTGGCGCGAGCGGGGCGCCGGCGCCGATCCCGCTGAAACCGCTGCCGTCGCTGCAGCTCGCCCCGACGGCGCGGCCGCCCCCCGCCGGCCCGTTGCGCGTCACCGTCGACGCGTCGACGGCGAGGCCGCGCATCGGCCAGAACGTCGATCTGGTGGCGAAGGTCGCGGGCCCAGGCGGCGCCGCGCCGAAGGGGGCGGCGGAGGATCCGCACTTCGACATCGCCGGTCCTGGCGGGAGCTCGACGCGCATGCCCGCGTCGCAGGACGGCGCGGGCGTCTTCCGCGGCTCGTTCACGTTTCTCGAGGCCGGAAAGTACGACGTGGCGTTCACCGCGAAGCTCGACGGTAGCTCCGTCCACGCGGTGCGCGCGCTCGTCGCCGGCGTGCCGGGGCCCGGGCCGGGGCCGCCTCCGACCCCATCGGCCGAGCCCTCGGCGCCGCCGCCGACGCCGTCCGGGAAATGGTTGTAAGCTGACGGTCATGCGGGTCGCTCGTGCCACGTGGATGGGTGCTGCGCTGCTCGCGGCGGCCGCGCCAGGCCTCGCGCGGGCGGCGGAGCCGACGGCCAAAGCTGCGCCGCCGGCCGTGACCGACGCCGCGGCGTCCGAGCCGCGCGCCGCGGAGTCCGAGCAGCTCTCGCGCGCGCTCATCGATCGCCCGCACACGATCGCCGAGCTCGAGGTCGGCTTCATCGCGTTGCCGACGGCGCCGATCTCGAACAACCAGAAGGGCGGCAAGGTCCCGTTCCTCGGCACCATCAGCAAAGGCGACGCGACGCTCCAGACCGGCGTTCACATTCTCTACCGCGGCGGGCGCCAGTGGGCGATCGGCGGCGGCGCGATGTTCGCGCCGAGCCCGACCTCCGACGCCAACGCCGGCGGCCTCGGCCCGACGCCGCGCACGCACTCGCGGAGCTACCTCTACCTCGGCATGGAGGCGCGCTACATGCCGCCGCTGAATTTGAAGTGGCTCGAGGCGTGGGTCGGCCTCACCGGCGGCGGCGTCGTCGTGGCGGATCGCTTCACGAGCAACGCGGGCGAGAGCGTCCCGCCCATCCTCGGCACGAAGCAGGTGACCGTGCGCACCGAGGGCTTCGGCATCGGCGTGGAAGGCGGCGTGAGCTGGATGTTCGCCGAGCGCTGGGTCGCGGGCGCGGCGTTCCGCGCGGACCGCTGGATCTTGCCGGACTCGCCGCAGTGCACGCCGATCGGGGATTGCGCGACGCTGACGGGGAGCGTGACGGCGTTCGAGGCTGGGCTGACGATCGGCTATCGCATTCCGTTGTAACGCGCAGTCGCGCGTCGCGCGCCGCCCGGGGACCTCGTCACGGCCCCGCCGCGATCGCGCCCGCGAGGACGCCCATCGCCCGGTCGAGCACGATCCCGACGACCGCGAGGATCCCCACGGCGCGCAGCGGCGCGAGCAGCGCGTGCACCTGCGCTGGCGACGCGGCGCGCGCGACGAGCGCGGCCGCGATCTCGAGCACGAGCCCCGCCGCCACGAGCGGGCCCGCGACGGCGACGGCGAGCGTGATGCCCGCGACGATGTCGTGTGACGCGAGGAGGAGCGGGTGCGCCGGCAGGCCGCGCGTCGCGAGCGCGGCGACCACGCGCGCAGGGCCCCCCGTGCCGAGAAAAATCGCGCTCGCGAGCAGCGAGAACGGGACGCCGAGCGTCGTCGGCTTTCCTTCGACCGCCGGCGACGGCGCGCCGTCCTGCGCGCCGCGCAGCGTGTCGACGACGCCGCCCGCCATCGTCGCGGCCCACAGCGGGATGGCCGCCGCGAGCGCGATCGGCACCCCCCGCACGACCTCACCGAGCGCGAGCACCGCCCACGGCAGCGCGCTCGCCCTTGCGATCGGCGCGAGCGCGGGTAGCACGCACGCCCCCATCGCGAGCGCGAGCACGGCGCGCGCGCCCGCCGGCATCGCGCGGAGCCCGAACGCGGGCACGAGGGTCACCGCCGGTGTCGCGCGCGCCCACGCGAGCCCGAGCGCGCCGAGGTCGACCCCCTGACGCTCGAACGCCTGCACGACCTCGACGAGGAGCGACCCGGGCACGGCGAGCAGGATTCCACAGAACCAAAAACAAGCCATGGGCTATTCTGCCGCGCCATGACGCTCGACCTCGCCCTCGTCGGAAAATCCACGGACGTCCGCACGCACGCCTACGCCTGGAAGGACACGGTGCTCTACGCGCTCGGCATCGGCGCAAAGGTGACCGAGCTCGACTACCTCTTCGAGGGGCGCGGGCCGAAGGTGCACCCGAGCTTCGCCGTCGTGCCGACGTTCGCGCCGCTCCTCGAGCTCGTGACGGCGACGAAGGCCGACCTCGCGATGATCGTCCACGGCGGCCAGCGCGTGCGCGTCCACGCCCCGATCCCGCCGTCCGGCACGTTCCACACGATCGCGAAGGTCCGCGGCATCTACGATCTGCGCCGCCTCGCCACCATCGTCGTCGACACCGAGACGAAGAGCGACACCGGCGCGCGTTTGTTCGACACGGTGTGGACGATCATCGTCCGCAACGCGGGCGGCTTCGGCGGCGACGCTCCGCCGAAGGACGACAAAGAGCTCGGCGTGAACGTCCCCAAGGATCGCGCGCCGGACTTCTCGATCGAGCAGGCGACGACGAAGGAGCAGGCGCTGCTCTATCGCCTCTCGGGCGATCTCAACCCGCTGCACGCCGACCCGGACTTTGCCAGGCGCGTCGGCTTCGAGCAGGGTCCGATCCTGCACGGCCTGGCGACGTACGGTTTCATGGTTCGGCACGCGGCCGAGGGCGCGTGCGGCGGCGACGCGTCGCGGCTCACCGCGTTCGAAGCGCAGTTCCGCAAGCCCGTGTGGCCGGGCGACACGCTCGTCACCGAGGGCTGGACGGTCGCGCCCGGCAAGGTGGCGCTCAGCGTGCGCGTGAAGGAGCGCGACGAGGCGGTGGTGAACGGCGCGTGGGCGACGTTCGCGGAATGAACGTGCGGCGGTGGGGGTTCCGCGAGCGCGTCGCGACCCGCATCCTCACGATGCGGGACGGCGTCCTCGGCGAGTCGCCGCGAGCCCGTTGACCGGCGCGATCTCCGTCAGCCCTTCGGGCCCGGCGTGCCGCGCGGCGCAGCGCCCGCCACGAGCTGCGACTGCGGCGCCGTGATGGTGACCTTGCCGACGGTGGCCGGCGTGGCCTTGATGAACGAGTGATCGATGGTGATCGTCGCCGTGCGCTGCGTCTGATCCCAGTTCGGATCGTTGAAGTTCGAGTACGAGACGGTGTGCGGCCCGTTCTCGGGGTTGTA
>JAYVXL010000787.1:0-3536 GCA_043785185.1 Myxococcales bacterium | reverse complement strand
TCCGTGCGTCAATCGCCGCGCCCACGCACCGCGCCGAGCAGGGCCTCGCGGGTCGCCCGCTGGTGCAAATCGCTCAGCTTCGGATCGGCGTCGACGGCCTCGTGGAATTCGCTGAGCGGCACAGCGACCTCCGCGCAGGCCAGGGCCAGGAGCTCTTCCATCGCGCCTTCGTCGCCGGCGCGGTAGCGCCGCGTCCATTCCGCATCCCGGCCGTGCGCCGCGGCGAGGCGCTGCCGAAAAGCGGCGACGACGCGCTCCATGCGCAGCCGCGTCTCTGCGTCGACCGAAGGTGCCATCCCCTCTGACCTCCCAGATGAGCTTACCCTCCAAATTCCTCAACTCAAAACGCCGCGCGCGCGCCCGTCTCGGTGGTATGTCGACCGCCATGCGCGCCCCCCTTCTCTCCACGAGTCTCCTCCTCCTCGCCGCCTGCGGAGGCGCCGAGACGCCGCCGGTCGCGCCGTCGCCGAGCCCGTCGGCGCCGAGCCCCGCACCGAGCCCCGCGCCGATCGCGAAGAGCCCGCCGCCCGACGCCGCGTTCCCGGCGCGCGCCGCGTTCTCGAACCCTGGGGGCATGTGGATGCCGCAGCAGATGGCCCTGCCCGCGCACGCCGAGACGTTCGCCAAGCTCGGTGTGACCCTCGATCCAAAGGTGCTCGCCGACCCGCTCGCGGCGCCGCTCGGGGCCATCGTGTGGCTCGGCGGGTGCACCGGCTCGTTCGTGTCGCCCGAAGGCCTCGTCGCGACGAACCACCACTGCGCGCAGGGCGCGCTCCAGCAGAACGCGACGGCCGACGCGAACATCGTCGAGACCGGCTTCCTCGCCAAGACGAAGGCGGACGAGCGGCCGGCCGGCGCCGCGCAGCACATCCAGGTCGCCCAGGCCTTCCGCGACGTCACCAAGGAGATCATGGGCGGGCTCGAGAAGATCGCCGATCCGGTGGCCCGTAAAGACGAGACCGACAAGCGCATCAAGCAGCTGCTCGCCGCGTGCGAGAAGGATCGCCCCGAGGTCCGCTGCCAGGTGTCGAGCTTCTTCGACGGCGGCGTGTACGAGCTCATCGAAATGCTCGACATCAAGGACGTGCGCCTCGTCTATGCGCCGGCGCGCGCGGTCGGCAATTTCGGCGGCGAGATCGACAACTGGGCGTGGCCGCGGCATACCGGCGACTGGTCGTTCTTCCGGGCGTACGTCGGCAAGGACGGAAAGCCCGCCGCGTACTCGCCGGACAACGTTCCCTATCGCCCGAAGACCACGCTGAAGGTGTCGACGGCCGGCCTCTTGCCGAGCGACTTCGTGATGGTCGCCGGCTACCCGGGGCGCACGTTCCGCACCGAGACGGCATCGGAGGCGCACGAGTCGTCCGAGCGCACGATCCCGTACACCGTCGCGTACCTCAAGGACCTCTACGCGATCGCCGAAGCGCGCCTGAAGGACGGCGGCGACACGGCGATCAAGGCCACCGTGCTCAAGCAAGGCGCGCAGAACGCCCTCGAGAAATGGGAGGGCGTCCTCGCCGGCGTCAAGAAGGGCGACGTGCTCGCGAAGAAGGACGCCGTCGACGCAAAGGTGAAGGCGTGGGCGGCGCAGCCGGGCCACGAGGCGCACAAGAAAAGCCTGGAGCGCCTCGAGGCGCTCATCACCGAGCGTGGAAAGTCGTTCAAGGTCGACGTCGATCGCTCTCGCGCCTTCGGCGGATCGCGCCTCCTCGGCACCGCGATGTCGCTCGTGCGGTGGGCAGAGGAGCGGGAGAAGAAGGACGAGGCGCGCAAGCTCGGCTATCAGGAGCGCGACCTGTCCCGCGCGGTCGGGGCGCAGAAGCAGTTCGCCAAGGCCTACGATCGCGGCATCGAGAAGGACACCCTCCGCCTCGTCTTCACGCGCGCGGCGCAGCTGCCGGAGAAAGACCGCCCGTGGCTCGCGACGCTGCTCGGCGCCAAGGCCGGTCAGAAGATCGACGCGGCGTTCATCGAGGCGACGGTCGACGCGTGGCTCAAGGCGCAGCGTCTGGAGGACGAGGCGACGCGCCTCCAGCTGCTGCAGAAGGGCACGATGCAGGACATGCGCGCGTCGAAGGATCCGTTCATCCAGGCCGCGCTGCGCGTCTGGCCCGTCTACAGGGCCGAGGAGAAGAAGGACGACGCGCGCGCGGGCGAGATGCTCCTCGTCCGGCCGTCGTACGCCGAAGGCCTGAAGCAGCTCGCCGGCGGCGTGCTCGCGCCCGACGCGAACGCGACGCTGCGCATCACGTACGGGACGGTGCGATCGCTGAAGCCCGGCTCGCCCGACATCGCCGACGCGCCGTTCACGACGGCGTCGCAGCTGCTCGCAAAGGACACCGGCAAGGCGCCGTTCGACGTGCCGGCCAAGCTCAAAGAGGCGATCAAGAAGCAGGCGTTCGGCGCGTACGCGTCGCCGGCGCTCGGCGGCGAGCTGCCGATCGACTTCATGAGCGACCTCGACATCACCGGCGGAAACTCCGGCTCGCCGACGATGAACGCCAAGGGCGAGCTCGTCGGCCTCGCGTTCGACGGCAACACCGAGGGGCTCGTCTCGGACAAGGTCTGGGACGGCGCGCAGACGCGCACCATCCATGTCGACGCGCGCTACATGATCTGGACGATGGATACGCTCGACGGCGCCAAGCACCTCGTCCGCGAGATGGGCCTTACCCCGACGCCGTGACGCCCGGCGCCCCCGTTACGGCAGCGCCTCGCCGACGAGCTTCTCTTTGAGCGCGGCGAGCGACGTCGTGACGCCCACCGGGTAGACGGCGGGGCGCGTGAGGCGCGTGTGCGGCGGGCGCAGCGTGGCGACCGCGGCCTGCGCGCGGGCGCGGCTCGCGGCGGGCGCCTCAGGGGCGGCGACGCGCTGGCCGTTGCGCATCACGTTGCCGTGAAGGGTCGCGCTCGACGCCGCCGTCACCTTGGTCGTGAAGCCGGTGCTGCGGTCGACGAACCGCGCGTCCTTTGCGGGGTGGTTGCGCTCGCTCGAGGCATGGATGACGTCGCAGACCGGGTGGCCGTCGGCGTCGAGGTAGCGTAGGACCTTCTTGCGTCCGGGGCTCGTCGACGCGAGCGCGGACTCGCCGAGGCGAAGGCGCGGCGACCAGCGGCCATCCTCCTCCATCGCGACGAGGTCGTAGCGGGCGATTCGCGCGGTGCCGTTCGGCAAGAGCGAGTCCACCGAGAACGCCGCGAAGCGCGGCTCTTCGCGGCGCAGCTCGGCGATGCGCCACTCGTCGAGGCCGCCGGCGGCGACGAGCAGCGGCTCCTTGAGGCCGTGCCCACGGAAGATGCGCAGCGCGGCGCGCGCGATCTCGACGTGATCGCCGGCGCCGATCTCGATGGCGTAGCCGAGCTCCTCCCAGCGGTCGTCCCCGTGGAGCTTCTTCACCGCGCGCGCGGCCTGATCGAGCGCCTTCTTCGCGTCGTGCGCGTCGATGCGGAGCGTGCCGTGCGCCGGGGCGGCGCGCAGCCAGCTCTCGAACGCGGCGACGTCGGCTCCGGCGGCGCCGGCGAGCGCGCGCGCGGGC
>JAYVXL010000786.1:0-3537 GCA_043785185.1 Myxococcales bacterium | reverse complement strand
TCGGCGTCTGCCACGGACACGCGCCGCTCAGCGAGCCGATGCGCGTGACGCGGGCCCGCGGCAACGTCGTCGAGCAGGTCGACGGCCGGCCGGCGTGGGACGTGTGGCTCGAGCACACCGCCGCGCGGGCGAAGGAGCGCGGGGTGGACCTCGCGACGATGACGGCCGACGAGGAAGGCGCTTTCCTCTTGCGGTACGAGGCCGGCCTAGCCGCCGGCTCGGAGTTCAAGATCCGCGCGCCGCTCTCGCGCTCGGCGAGCGGCGCGATCAGCTTCGCGTGCGGCATGCCCGAGGGGACGGTGTTTCGCATCACCGAGAGCGCGCCGGAGTCGCAGATCGCCAGCGCGCGCGAGGCGGCCCGCCGCGCGCGCGCAAAGCTCGGCGGCGCGACGCCCGCCGGCGCGCTCGTGTTCGACTGCATCTGCCGCAACTTGATCCTCGGCACCGGCTTCTCCGCCGCCATCGCGGGCATGAGCGAGGAGCTCGGCGGCGCGCGCCTCGCCGGCTTCGAGACGTACGGCGAGATCGCGCTCGACGCGGGCGACCTCAGCGGCTTCCACAACACGACGAGCGTAGTCCTGGCTTTTCCCGAAGGCTGAGCGAACGGCTGTGACCATCCCCACCCCTGTCCACATTCGTCGCGTCCTCACGCGCGGACAGCTCGTGGGCCTGCTCGCGCCGACGCTCGGCCACGCGAGGAGCGAGGCCTTCGTAGCGTCGGCGGCGAAGGCGCTCGGGTTCCCCCTCGGCGAGGAGGTGCGCGTCGACCACGCCTTGGCGATCCTCGACCACCTCGGTCACGCGGAGGGGCTCGTCGGCGTGGCCGCGCGCTTCGTCCGCGTGCGCGGCGAGCTCGATGCGCTCATCGGCGCGTCGCCCGCGAGCCAGCGCAGGGACGCCCCCGCCGCCCTCCCGTCGATGACCCCCGGAAGCGGCGTCCACTCCGCACGGATGCCGCGCCAGGCGCGAGTCTCGTTCGAGGAGATCGCGCTCTTCGTGGCCCCCGCGCTCGGAGACGCCGCCGCGCGCGAGTCGGTCGCCCGCCACGCCGCCCAGCTCGGCGTCTACGGCACCGACGCGTCGCGCGCCGAGGCGTCGCAGATCCTCGACAGCATGTCGAGCGCCGACGGCATCCTGGGCGTCGTCGCGAGCTTCGCGAAGGCGCGCTTCATCTTGAAGTATCCGCAGTAGGCGCGTCGACGCCCGAAGCCTCGCCTACTGGCAGTCGATGCGGTTGTCCGCCATGATGTGGCAGCCGGTCCGCTTGCAGTCGCGCGCGTGGACGAACTTGCCGCCGGTGCACGTGAGCTCGCTCTTCGCGTCCGAGCCACACACGATCATGCCGGGCCTGCCGCACGGATCGTTCAGCTCGGCGATCGACTCGTCGCAGTTGTAGTCGCCGCTCGCCTTGATGGAGCACGCGGTGGCCCCGCGGCAGTAGCGGTACAGATCGTAGGCGCCATCTTTGCACTGCAAGAGCTGCTTGTAGTCCGCGCTGCACGCGAAGCCGCCGGGCTTCTTGCACGGATCGCCCTTGTTTTGAAGACTCGTGTCGCAGTTGACGGTGTCCTGCTGCTTAATCGGGTCGTTCGTGATCTTGCACCCCTTGGGGCCGCGGCACTCGTAGTTGAGGACGAATTTGCCCCCCTCGCAGATGAGCGCGCGCTTCTTGTCGACGGAGCAGGCCCAGTTCTCGGCCTGCGACAGCAGGCACGCGTCGCCGACGTCGGCGACCTCGTCGTCGCACGCCACCCTCTTGGTGGTTCTGTTCTGGCTGCAGCCGCCGATGCCCTTGCACGGGACGAGCCCGAGCTTCAGGTCGGGGCCGCACGCGAGCGCGTTCTTCGCGTCGGCGCAGGTGGCCTGGCCGGCCTGACACGCCGCACCGACCTTGGGCTTGCAGCTCGCGAGCACGACGAGCGCGATGAGCGCGACGAGGACGACGATCGATCGGCGAAGGAAACGTGACGACATGAATTCTCCGTGACAGGGGGGAACTTCGCGTGGAGTCCTCCGCCCGAGGTCATCGGCGGGGCCAAGCTAAGAAAACAGGGCAAATGCGCCCCGTAAAGGATTTTATCCGCGCGCGCCAAAATGGCGGAGCCCATGTCACGTCGCAAAGAAGCGCGCGAGCACGCGGACCATCATCTCCGGGTCCTTCGCCCCGGACAGCTCGCGGCACGAGTGCATGCTCAGCATCGGGTTGCCGACGTCGACGGTCGGGATGCCGAGGAGGGTCGAAGTGATGGGGCCGATCGTCGTCCCGCACGGCAGATCCGTGCGGTGCGCGTAGTGCTGGAGCGGCACCTCCGCGGCGCGGCAAAGCTCGGTGAAGAGCGCCCCCGTTCGGCCGCTCGTCGCGTAGCGTTGCTGCGCGTTCACCTTGAGGACGGGGCCGCCGTTGAGCACCGGCCGGTGGCGCGCTTCGTGGCGCTCGGCGTAGTTCGGGTGGACGGCGTGCGCCATGTCGGCGGACACGCAGAGTGACGCGACGGTGGCGCGCGCGAAATCGTCCGCCGAGCCGCCCATGCCGCCCACGATGCGCGAGAGGACGCGCGGCAAGAACGCCGACTCCGCGCCGGTGACGCTCTGGCTCCCGACCTCCTCGTGATCGAAGAGCGCCGCGAGCGGCACGAGGCCGGTGCCCGCCGCGTTCGGCGCCGCCTCCACGAGCGCGGTCACCGCGGCGTGGCACATGGCGAGGTTGTCGAGGCGCGCCGAGAAGACGAGCTCGTCCCTCGCGCCGCCGAGCGTGGGCGCGGCGGTGTCGTAGAGCATCAGATCGAGCGTCACGACGTCTCCCCGCGGGACGCCGGCCGCGCGCGCGACGAGGTCGAGCAGCTCCTCCGAGCCTTTGTCGGCGAGGCCGAGGATCGGCGCGAGGTGCTCTTGCTTGTTGAGGACGAGCCCCTTGTCGGTCACGTCGCGATCGAAGTGAATCGCGAGCTGCGCGACGCGGAGGAGCGGGCGCTCGAGCCGCACGAGCCGGCTCACGACGCCGCCGCTCGCCTCCGCCGCCCCGGATCGCACGAGGAGGCGCCCGGCCAGCGAGAGATCGCGATCGAGCCACGAGTTGAGGAGCACGCCGCCGTACACCTCGACGCCGAGCTGGAGGTAGCCCTCCTTCGTGTACTCCGGCTTCGGCTTGAGGCGGAGGTTCGGGCTGTCGGTGTGCGCGCCCACGATGCGGAACGCGCGCGGCGCCTTTGCGCCCGCGCCGCTCATGGCGGGGACGACGAACGCGACGAGCGCGCTCTCCTCGTTGACGACGTAGTACCGCCCGGCCGCGAGCCCCTCCCAGGACGCGCGCTCGTCCTTGCGCGTGAAGCCAGCGGCCTCGAGCCGCGCGCTGGCGCTCGCGACGGCGTGGTACGGCGTCGGAGAGTCCCTCAGAAAACTCAGCAGATCGTCGGGCGACGGCACGAGGAGAGGAGTAGCCGATCGGCGCGCGCGCGCGACGGGAAAATGGGCTCGTCAGCGCGGGATCGCCTTCACGGCGGGGTGCGCGGCCAGGAGCGCCATCGCGCGGGCGAGGAG
>JAYVXL010000785.1:0-3542 GCA_043785185.1 Myxococcales bacterium | reverse complement strand
CCGAGACGCCGAAGGACCGCGCCGCGGCGTGCCCCGCCGATCCGGAGAACGGCGCGACGCTCGCGACTGCGCCGCTGCGCTTCGAGTCCGGCCAGACGCTGACCGTCGAGCTCGCCCGGACGCCGCACGAGACCGAGCGCGGCCTCATGTACCGGACGAGCATGCCCGAGGACCACGGCATGCTCTTCTACCTCTCGGAGCGCGACGATCACTCGTTCTGGATGCACAACACCTGCATCTCGCTCGACATGCTCTTCGTCGACGAGCTCGGGACGATCGTAGGCATCCTCGAGGAGGTGCCGACGCTCAACGACGAGCCGCGCGGCGTCGGGCGCATGTCCACGCACGTCCTCGAGGTGAACGCCGGCTGGTGCCGCCGACACGGCGTGCGCGCGGGGCAGAAGCTGATTTTCCCGACCAAGTAGGTTCCGGTTCCGTAAACGCGAGGTTCGCCGTAAAACGGAGGGCATGCGCACCTCCGCTCCTCTCGCCCCTCTCGCGTCGCTCGCTGTCCTCTTCGCGCTCCCGCTCGCCGGCTGCCCGCGCGAGGCGCCGCCGGAGCCGCTTCGTCAAGATCGGCAAGCCGCCGAAGCGCCGGCCATCCCCGCGGCCGCCGTGAACGCGACCGCCGCACCGCCGATGACCGCCGCGCCCACGCCGCCCACCCCGCCCACGCCGACGGTGCAGGCGGCGGAGGGCGATCCGACGGCCGGCAAGTGGTCGCTCGCGGACGCGACCAAGGACTTGAAAGGCACCGGCGGCCTCGTCGCCAAAATCGAGACGAGCAAGGGCGCCATCACCTGCAAGCTCTTCGACGACAAAGCGCCGATCGCCGTCGCGAACTTCGTCGGCCTCGCGCGCGGCCTCCGCCCGTTCAAGGACCCGAAGACGCACGAGTGGGTCAAGCGGCCCTGGTATGATGGGACCGGGTTCCACCGCATCATCAAGGGCTTCATGATCCAGGGCGGCGACCCGCTCGGCAGCGGCACGGGCGAGCCCGGTTACGTCATCCCCGACGAGCTCTGGGAGGGCAGCAAGCACGACCACGCCGGCCAGCTCTGCATGGCCAACCGCGGGCACAACACCAACGGCGCCCAGTTCTTCATCACCGACGCCGCCGCCAAATGGCTCGACAACAACTACACGATCTTCGGCGAGTGCACGCCCGAGCAGACGGTCCACGACATCGCCAACGTCGAGATCGCCGGCGAGCGGCCGAAGACGCCGGTGACGATCAAGACCGTGACGATCAGCCGCGAAAAGAAGTAGCGCGCGCTCCACGCGAACGGGTGACCCACCGCGGGCCCGGTGGATCGACATCGCCGGGGCCGCGTGCTGCAATGTTCCACCGCACGCCTCGCGATTACTCCAGCCAGTCCGCTCCGAGTGGTGCGTTGAGGCGTTTCCCGCGTCGTCGACGCAGCTTCAATGGCTGAACGTGCCGTAGAGCGTGCCTTCCCCGATGATGTGGCCGTTCAGCGCGGCGTCGACGGCGGCGCGGTCTGCGGCCTCCTTGAGGTCGAGCTTCACGTCGAGCGCGTAGAGGTGGAAGCGGTAGCGGTGGATCTGCATCTTCGGCGGGCATGGGCCGGAGTAGCGAACCGCCTCGAAGTCGTTGAGCCCGAGCTTGCCGCCCACGACGCTCGCGTCGGCGCCTTCGGCGAGCGACGTCGCCTCGGGCGAGATGCCGTAGAGGAGCCAGTGCGTGAACGCGCCGCTCGACGCGTCGGGATCGTCGACGACGAGCGCGAGTGACTTCGTCCGCTCTGGCGGCGCGCTCCACGTGATCTGCGGCGACACCTCCTTGCCGTCGCACGTGTAGTCGACGGGGATGGGACCGTTGGTCGAGAACGATTTGCTCGTGACCGTGATCGACGCGACGGCGACGCCCGGCGCCGCCGCCGGCGGCGGGAGGGTCGGCTTGCACGCGGCGAGCGCGAGCGCGAGCGGGGACGCCAGGAGAAGGAGAAGCAGCGAGGTGGAGGCGGGCGTTCGCATCGTTCAGTCCGGCTGGTAGAGCTCGCGCTGCGTGGTTTCTCGAAAGTAGAAGCGGTCGTACTGCCCGCGGTCGAACGTGATCGCGCCGAACAGGTTCCACGCGACGGCCCAGACCGCCACGCCCTTGAACGCCCGCCCGAACGAGCGGCCGCCGATCGCGAGCAGGACGAAGAGATACACCGCGTAGTCGTTCGAGAAACGATACCCGAACTGACGCCACCCGCTGTTCTGGTAGAGAAGGTTCATCGCGAGCGGCACGAGCGCGCTCACCAGGATCGTGGCGTGGAAGCCGTCGCGCGCCTTTGGGCGGAAGAGCCAGAAATAGAAGGGGCAGGTGAACCAGAGCGCGAGCCCGTGCTCGTTCACCTTGAACGGGACGCAGTCGGCGAAGTGGAGGAGCGCGTACCCGAGGCCGCCCTGCTGATCGAAGCAGAGCGCGCCTTTCTGCGGCAAAAACGGCAGCACCGTCAGCATGACGCCGAGGTTTTTCGCGAGGTAGTGGTAGCCGAAGAGGCCCCACTGGGCCATGCGCCGGTTCCACACCACCGTGAGGTGCTCGTGGCCGAACGCGGTGGGGCTCAGCTCACCGAAGCGCGAGTAGTTCATCCAAGACGCGAGCGCCAAGGTGGCGAGGATCGGGAGCGAGAACGCGGCGAGGCGACGGGCGAGCGCGGGCTTGTCGAGCGCCGCCCAAAGCTTCCGCGCGCGCTCGAGGAGCGAGCCCTCGGTCGGGATGTCTGTGCAAGATACACGAATCGCCTCGAGGCCAAAGAACACGCTCGTGAGGAGGACGGTCGGCCGCGTCATGAAGATGCAGCCCATGAGCACGCCGGCGAGGAGCGGGCGCTCGGCGTCGAGCGCGCAGAGGAGGTACGCGGCCGACAGGACGACGCACACGACGTGGGCCGCGTACCAGACGGTGCCCTCGACCGCGGTGAAGAAGTAGAGCGTGCCGAACGCGAAGAGGCCGGAGAGGAAGATGTTCTCCGCCGTCGTGCGCTGCGAGCGGCCGGTGCGACGCAGCCGCTCGAGGAGCAAGAAGAGGAGCGCCGGGCCCAAGCCGGCGATCCAGATCATGAACTGGCCGTCCTGAAAGTTCTCGGGCGAGCCGGCGAGCTTCACGAACGGGAGCATGAGCAAGGCAGGGAAGGGGGGGAAGCTGATGTACGTCTTGCCGTCGTGCTCGGCGAAGTCGTTGCCCATCGCGTAGCTCGGTCCTCCGTGGACGATCCACTGGCGGCCGTGCGCCCACGCGTCGGCGAGGTGCGCGTAGTGGTTGTACGACGTGTGCTCGAGGAGGCGCTGCGGGCCGGCGACGATGGCGAACGCCGTCGTCGTGACGACGTAGACGAGCAGCGCGAAGCCGAGCCTGCGCCTCACGTCCGGGGAGATGCGATCCAAAACGCCGCCGCTGGCCGCCATTGGCGCGGCACGCTATCACCGCGGGGCGAGCGTGAGCGAGGGCCCTGCGCGAGGCGCGCCCACTCGATGGCCGAGCGCGCGGCGCGAATCGGCCTTCGCAGTGAACGGGTGACACGTGCACA
>JAYVXL010000784.1:0-3546 GCA_043785185.1 Myxococcales bacterium | reverse complement strand
CTGTCGTTCGCGGCGCTCGGGGCGCTCGCGTTCGAGGTGTTCCACCTCGCGAAGAAGCTCGCCGGCCCGCGATCGGCGGCGGGCGCGGCCGCGATGGTCTTCGCCTCCGGCGGGCTCGTATGGAGCGCGGCGAGCGGAATGGAGGTCGTGCCGTTCGCGTGGATGCTCGTGCGGACGGTGCGCGTCGCGAGCGAGTGGGCCGAGGCGCCGCCGCCGTCCCGAACGGCGCGCGCGCGACGCGAGCTCGTCGCGCTCGCCGTGCTCCTCCCGCTGCTCCGGCCCGAGGGGGCGCTCTTCGCGCTCTTCGCCGGCGCGACGCTCGCGCGCTTCCCGCGCGACGCCGCCGGGACGCGCGAGCGCGTGGCGACGGCGCTCGCGCTTCTCGCGCCGCTGGTCGTCCCGCTGCTGCTCCTCGCGACCACGGGGACCGCGCGCGCGTCGACGGTCACCGTGAAGCTGCTCGCCGCGAGCCCGTACTATCCGCCCGCCGCGCTATGGACGCAGGTGAGCGCGAACGTCCGGACGCTCGTGGCGTCGCTGCTCAACGGCGAGGAGTGGGCCGAGGGGCTCATGCCCGCGCACTTCGCGCCCGTGTGGATGGGCGGGCTCGTCGCGACGGCGGCGATGGGACTGCAGCGCCGCGCGCGGTGGCGGGCCGCGGGGTCGCTGGCGATCGCGCTCGCGATGTTCGCGCCGTGCACCTACGACACGTTCCTCTGGAACCGGCTGCGCTACCTGTGGCCGTTCCTCCCCGGCTGGTTCGTCGGCGCCGCGTGCGCCGCGCAGCTCGGCGCCGACGTCCTCGCGTCGGGGAAGGCGCGCGCGGGGCTCGTGGCGCCGCTGCTCTGCGGCGTGGTCGTCGGGGCAATGGCCATGCGCCTCGACTTCGCGCTCGAGGACGTCGCGGCGTCGGCGAGCGGCGTCGATCGCCAGCAAGCGGAGCTCGGGCGCTGGGCGCGCCGCACACTGCCGGAGGGCGCGCGCATCGGCGTGAACGACACCGGCGCGATCGCGTACCTCGGCGAGCGGCGCACGTTCGACGTCGTCGGCCTGACGACGCCCGGCGAGGCGCGCTACTGGGTCGCCGGCGCCGGGTCGCGCCTCGAGCACTACGAAGCGCTCGCGCGGACGCACCCGGGAGCGTTGCCGACGCACTTCGTCGTCTACCCCGAGTGGCTCGCGTGCGACGCGGTGCTCGGGCGCTTCTTGACCGAGGCCGTCGTCCGCGACGCGACGATCCTCGGCGGCCCTGCGATGCGCGCGTACGAGGCGGACTACGCGCACCTCGGCAGCGGCGAGCTGCCGTGGTCGTGGCAGGGCGAGCCCAAGGACTCGCTCGACGTCGCCGACCTCGAGAGCGAGGCGGCGCACGGCTACGCGCTGCTCGGCGCCGCGCCCTTGGAGCAGCTCGCGCGCCTCGGCGAAGCGCCCGACGATCGCCCGGTCGTCGACGGCGGCCGCACGCGCCGCACGAAGGAGCGGTTCACGCTGCGCGTCCCCCGGGCCGCGCGCGCCCTCGTCGCGCGCGTCGAGGCGCCGGCCGACGCGCGCGCGACCGTCGCCTTCGACGGCCAGCCGGTGGGCGCGCTCGCGATCCCGGGGGGCCTTGGGTGGACGGAGGTGCGCCTGGATCTGCCGCCGCCCGGCCCAGCGCCCCCGCGCGACGACGGCGCGCGCGTGCTCGTCGAGCTCGCGAGCGATACGCCGCTCGCCGTCTACCACTATTGGGTCATGTAGACGCGCGGCACGCCGGTTGCTGAGTGTGTCTCCGTGCGGATGACCTGGACGAAAATCATGGGGGCGACGCGGGGCGACGGGCCGAAAGGTCACATGTCCCTGTCTCCGCTGTCATGCCCCGAGGAGAACGTAATGCGACATCTTGGATTTGCTTCGAGCTTGGTCGTGGGTCTGTCGACCTTCGCCGCCGTCCTCGGCGCCTCGCGCGACGCGCGCGCGTGCGGCGGCTGTTTTCACGCGCCGCCGGCGAGCGTGACGGAGGCCACGGTCGTGACCGACCACCGCATGGCCTTTGCGCTGTCGCCGACGCAGACGGTCCTCTGGGACCAGGTGAAGTACGCCGGCAACCCGAACGACTTCGTGTGGGTCTTGCCGGTGCGCCCCGGCACGCGCGTCGAGCTGTCGCGCGATCCGTGGATGGCGGCGCTCGACGCGAGCACGCAGCCAATCGTCAAGGAGCCGCCGCCGGTCGCGGGCTACGGCGCGTACGGAAACGACTACGGCGGCGGGTGCGGCTGTGGCTTGGCGAGCTCGGACTCCAGCGCGTTGGCGACCAGCTCCGACGGCGGCGCTGCGACGGCGCCACCGCCCGTCACGGTCGTCGCGCAATCGACCGTCGGCCCGTACGAGACGGTGACCTTGCGCGCGACCGATCCGAAGGCCCTCGAGACATGGCTCCGCGCGCACGGCTACGACATCCCGAAGAGCGTGCAGCCGACGATCGACACGTACACCGGGGAGGGCTTCGACTTCATCGCGCTCCGTCTCCGCCCCAACCAGGGCGTGCAGGCGATGCAGCCGGTGCGCGTCATTTCGCCCGGCGCCGACGCGTCGCTGCCGTTGCGCATGGTCGCGGCCGGCGTCGGCACGCACGTCGCGCTCACGCTCTACGTCATCGGCGAGGGCCGCTACGAGGCGCAGAATTTCCCGAACGCCAAGCCCGACGACGGCGCGCTCGTTTGGGACTACGCGCAGAACCGCTCGAACTACCAGGCGCACGTGACGGGCCTCATGGCCCAGAGCGGCGAACGCACGTGGGTCACCGAATACGCGAAGCAGCCGAGCGTCTTCCCGACGATCACCGGCGGCGGAGGCGGCGGAGGGGCCGGAGGCGGAAGCGGCGCTTCGACGGCCTCCGGCAACCCGACGCTGGCGAACGCGTACTTCAACGGCTGCGGCCTGCACGTGCCGCCCTACACGTTCAAGGCCGCCGACGGAGGCGGCGGGACGGACGGCGGCGAAGCAGGCGCGGGCGACGCGTCCGCCGAAGGCGACGCGGCCGCCCAAGGCGATGCGGCCGGCGGCGGGCGCGACGCCGGCCCCTGGTACGACGGCGGGCCGCCGCCCCAGTGCAGCGGCGCGTGCTGCGACTACGACGATCTCAACGTGGCGATGACCGGCCTGCGCTCGAGCGACGTCATCGTGACGCGCCTGCGCGCGTACTTGCCGGTCGACGCGCTGCGCGTCGGCGATCTGCGCCTCATCGCGGCGGCCGACCAGACGAGCGTCGAGAACGTGCACCAGGCGAGCGCGCCGCCCACGACGACGCCCAGGGGCGCGGGGCTCGCGCCGACGCCGAAGAGCAAGACCGGCTCGATCCTCACGCTCGGCGCGGCGCTCCTCGCCGTCGCGAGCATGCTTCGCAAGCGCAGCCGCTGAAGCCACTCACCTCGTCGGCGTCTGTGGCGTCGTCGGCTTCGCGGGTGACGTCGCCTTCGCGGGCGGCGCCGGCGGCGCGAGCTCGAGCGCCAGCTCGCGCGCGTCGCCGTAGCTCCACCCGTGCGCGATCTTGCCGTCCTTCATCTGCAC
>JAYVXL010000783.1:0-3550 GCA_043785185.1 Myxococcales bacterium | reverse complement strand
GTGACAGGCCGCCAATCACCGCGGATTTCTCGACGTAGGCAGACTCGGACGCGCCGTTCTCGGGCGGGAATCTCGACTCGGACGGTCCGTTGCAAGCTGCAACGACCACGCACACGACACCGCGAGTTCCTGCACGCCACGCTGTCACGTTCATAACGTACCCATGATCGCAGGTGCGCGGCCCTGCCATTTCGTGCCACGGCGCGGCGGGATCATTTCTCTCACGGCGCGAGAATTCCGCAGCAGATACGCGCCGCGTAGTCCCGGCACCTACCGATCTTCAGCCGAATGCATCGCCGCGGGGGAACCGGCACCAACGTTGCTCGTACAAAGCTTGGCTCGAACGGCTCCCCGCGTCGGCACGGGAGCACCTCAGCCCACACCGGAGTTGCTCCAAGATGTACCCGCTTCGCGATGGTGAGCTCGGGAGAGAGCGCGCGTCGGGCATACAGCTGCGCGCGTCCGCCACCGACGGCCCGCCGGGCGCGCTGTCGGCCGACGAACCCTTCGCCGATGACCCGTTCATCGCCAAGCGGCTGGACGCCGTCGACCGCGAACGCGAAACCTTGGCGCCTCCAGCGCCGCACGCCGCCCGGCGCTCCGACGCGCCACGGAGGAGCGATCCGAGCGCCGCGATGAGCGAGGTCGTGTTCCGCACGGCGTGCGGCGACCACCAAGGCGCGATGACGGCCGGCAAGGAGCTGATGGATCGCGTCCCGGTCCTGCTCATGGCCAAAGGCGATCTGCGCGCCGAGCCGCTCGGCTATTGGGACGTGCACGTGCTCGGGCAGATCGACGCGTTGACCTCGCTCGCCGAGCTGATCGACCACGGCGACGTGCCGCCGGCCGAGGTCCTTCGCGTCGTGTGCGAGCTCGTCGAGCGGAAGATCATCGCGCTCCGCTGAGCGGCGTTCCGGGCGCGCGGGGCGCGTCGGCCACGCTCCGCTCGCGCACGACGCGGCCTGCCTGCACGACGAGGGTGGGAGGCGCAGCGGTGAGCGCCGACGCGACCGACGTGCCTGACGCGCCTGACGCCCGGGCGGCGAAGGCGCACAAATCGGCGACGGCGCCCTTGGCGATGCGACCGACGTCCGGAAGACGAAGGAGGTCCGCGGCGCTGCCGGTCGCCGCGCGGAGCGCCGCGAGCTCGCCCATGCCGTAGTCGACCAGGTAGCCGATCTCGATGCGCGAGCCCTTCGCGTGCGGGTACGCGCCGATGTCGGTGCCGAGGGCGATCGTCACGCCCGCCGCGAGCGCGCGCGTGAACGCCTCACGCGCGGCGTCGACGCGGCGGCGCGCGCGGTCGCGCTTCTCGTCGGTCGTCGCCGACTCGAGCATGTGCTCGACGATCGCGAGCGTCGGCACGAGCACGACGCCGCGCGCCGCCGCCAAGTCCAGCGTCTCGCGCGAGAGAGGCCCCAGGTGCTCGAGCGACGCGGCGCCGCACTGGATCGCCTGCCGGGCGCCCGCGTCGCTCGTCACGTGCGCGGCGACCCTCACGCCGCGGCGCGCGGCCTCGTCGCAGACGGCGGTCAGCTCGGGCGGCGTGAACGTCGGCAGGACGAGGGCCTCGCCGGTCGTCGCGTCGGTGGCGAACCAGTCGGCGAACACCTTGATCCACGCGACGCCGTACGAGACCTGCGTGCGTACCTCGCGGCGCGCGGCATCCTCGCCGTCGACGAGCGTGCAGCCGCTCGGCACGCAGACACCGGGCGCGAACGGCGCCGGGAGGTAGCCGCCGGTCACGGAGATGCCGGGCCCGGACGGCAGGACGCGCGGGCCCTCGCAAACGCCCGCGCCGATCGCCTCGCGCAGCGCGACGTCGGCGTAGCCGGCGCCTTCGGTGCACACGTCGCGCACGGTGAGGACGCCGTCATAAAGGGCACGGCGCGCGTGCATGGCCGCGCGCAGCGTGCGCAGCGGCGTGCCGTCGCGGAGCAGCTCCTTCTCGTACGCGCCGACATCGCCGCTCATGAGGAGGTGCGTGTGCGCGTCGATGAGGCCGGGCACGAGCAGCTGTCCGCCCAGGTCGAGCGTGCGATCCTCCGGCGCGAGCTCCGGCTTTACGCCGGCGGGGAGGAGCGCCGCGATACGGCCCGCTTCGACGACCACGGTCGCGGGCGCGGGCGCGGCGCGGCCGTCGGTCACCATCGCGCCGGCGAGGACGAGCTTCGACATGCGCGCATCCTACCCGAGCCCTCGTCGTTTGAGGCGCGCGCCGACCGCATGCCGTAGGATGGACCGGCATGGACACAGATCACCGCCCGTCGATCGTCTTCATGCAGACCGTCGAGCCCGAGGCGTCGATCCGCGCGCGCATCGAGCCTAAGCTGCGGCGCTTCACCGCGCGCTTCGAGGACCCGGCGCTCGAGGAGCAATACCTCCGCGACGCGCTCGCGCACGGCACCGGGGCCTTCCTGCGCTTCAGCGTCGCGGTGGCCGTCGCCGCGTTCCTCCTCTACGGCATCCACGACGCCGTCGTCGTCCCGAGCGTCCGCGGCCTCGCGTGGGCGGTGCGCTACGGCATCTTCGTGCCGGCGGCCCTCGTCACCCTCGGCGTCGTCCATTCGCGGCACCTGGCGCGCTGGCAGCAGCCGGTGATGCTGCTGTTCGGGATGAGCGTGAACGTCGTCGTCTTGTGGATCGGCGCCGTCGCGCCGCGCGAGGGTTTCTTCATCTACACGTCGTTCGCGATCCTCTTCGTCACGCTCGGCGCGTTCATCGCGCAGATGAGCGTCATCACGCAGGCCCTTTACACCTTCATGTCGATGGCGGCGTACGACGCGTTCGATCTGCTCGTCTCGCACAGCTCGCTCGAGGTCAAGGTCTCGATGAACCTCACGTTCTTTTCGATGGGTGCCATCGGCGCGCTCGTCGCCCACCAGATGGCGGCGCAGTCGCGGCGCAGCTTCCTGCAGCGGCAGGTCATCCTCGAGCAACTCGCCGAGCTCGACGTCGAGCGGCAGCGCGCCGAGGGGCTGCTCCTCAACATCCTGCCCGCCGCGATCGCCAAGCGCCTCAAGCTCGACTCGCGCGCCGTCGCCGAGTCGTTCCCGGAGACGACGGTGATGTTCGCCGACCTCGTCGGCTTCACGACGATGAGCGCGCGCCTCACCCCCCAGGAGGTCGTGCGCCGCCTGAATCAGATCTTCAGCGCGTTCGACGATTTCGTCGACGAGCTGCGCCTCGAGAAGATCAAGACCATCGGCGACGCGTACATGGTCGCCGGCGGGCTCCACGATCGGAACGCGCTCGAACAGGCGCGCGCCATCGCGCAGCTCGCCATCCGCATCCAGGCAAGAGTGACGGAGTACGGCGAGACGCTGGGCGAGCCGCTCGCCATCCGCATCGGCATCCACACCGGGCCGGTCGTCGCCGGCGTCATCGGGCGCAGCAAGTTCATCTACGACGTGTGGGGCGACACGGTGAACACCGCGAGCAGGATGGAGTCGCACGGCCTGCCGGGGCGCATCCAGGTCACCGAGGAGACCTACCGCCGCCTGAAGGACGTGTACGCGTTCGAGGACCGCGGCGAGATCGACCTCAAAGG
>JAYVXL010000782.1:0-3551 GCA_043785185.1 Myxococcales bacterium | reverse complement strand
CGCGACCCCGCCCGCGCGGGGCGCTCAGGCCAGCGCTCGGTCCAGCGTTCGTTGCAGCTCGATGAGATCGACGAGGTCCTCGACGTAGTCCATGTTCGTCGTGTCGATCGTGACGATGGGCGACAGATCGTACGACTCGAACCAGCGCGCGTAGAGCCGGTGGAGGCGCCGCAGGTACGCGTCGGGGATTTTTTTCTCCATCGCGCGCCCTCGCTTCTGGATGCGCTTCTTCGTCGCGCCGAGCGAGCACGTGATGGCGATGAGCACGTCCGGCGGGCGGAGCATCCGGCGGATGCCGGTGTAGAGGCGCTCGTAGACCTCCCAGTCGCGCGTGCTCATCATCTTTTGGTCGTAGAGGTTTCGCGCGAAGATCTCTGCGTCCTCGTAGATGGTGCGATCGATGACGGCCGGCTTGCCGCTGCGCTCATGCTGCTCCATCTGCTGGTGCAGCTCCAGCTTGTGCGCCAAGAAGTAGCACTGCGACGCGAGCGCCCAGCGCTTCATGTCTTTGTAGAAGTCCTCGAGGTACGGGTTCGTCTCGTTCGGCTCGAAGAACGGTGTGTGGCCGTAGCGCTTCACGAGCCACGCGACGAGCGACGTCTTCCCGGCGCCGATGGTGCCGGCGACCGCGACGTAGCGCTTCATCGCTTTTTTGGAGGCGTCGACGCGCCGGAGTTGCGACGACTCTCGCAGAACGCGCGCAAGGCCTTGGCCTGACGCTCGACGGCGCGGAGCTGCTCGGCGTCCTCTGCTTCCTTTGCGTCGAGGAGCAGCTCGCTCAGCTGCGCCATGTCCCGCGGCTGCGCGAAGCCCTTCAGCTCCGCGAGCGCGATTTCGATGAACTCGACGACCTGGTCTTGGAGCTCGCCCATTGCGCGCATTAGCTTATCACGCGCGCTTCAGGCGCCACGAGCCGCGCGCCGGCGAGCGGCGCCGCAGCACGACCACGCTGTGGGCCACGAGCGCACGCTCGTCTCCGGCCTCCACGAGCGTGGCGCGGTCCGTCGCCTCGAACGCGTCCTCCTTCGTGTCGAGCACGAGGTCCCACGACTCGCCCCACGCGGCCGGCGGCACGCGGAAGACGACGTCTTCGCCCGACGCGTTCATCAAGAGGAGGAACGAGTCGCCGACGACGTCGCGGCCGTCGTCGTCCGTCCAGCCGAGCGCGTCGCCGGCGAGGAGGAGACCGAGCGCGGCGCGGGCCGGCTTTTGCCAGTCGGCCGGACCCATCTCCTCGCCGTCTTTCCGGAACCACACGATGTCCTTCGACAGGCTCGCGCCGAGCTTCTCGCCGCGGAGGAAGCTGCGGCGGCGGAAGACCGGCTCGCGCGCGCGCAGGCCGACGAGCGCCGTCGTCCACGTGAGCAGGCGCCGGCGCGGCGCGTCGAGCTCCCAGTCGAGCCAGGAGATCTCGTTGTCTTGGCAGTACGGGTTGTTGTTGCCGCCCTGCGTCTTGCCGAGCTCGTCGCCGCTCGTCAGCATCGGAACGCCTTGCGAGAGGAGGAGCGTCACGAGGAGGTTCCGCTGCTGGCGCGCGCGGAGGCGGAGCACGTCGTCGTCGCGCGTCTCGCCCTCGACGCCGCAGTTCCAGCTGGCGTTGTCGTCCCAGCCGTCCTTGTTGCCCTCGCCGTTGGCGAGGTTGCGCTTCTTGTCGTAGCTCACGAGGTCGCGCAGCGTGAAGCCGTCGTGCGCCGTGATGAAGTTGATGCTCGCGTGTGGGTCTCGGCCGTCGTCCTCGTAGAGATCGGAGGAGCCGGTGAGGCGGAAGCCGAGGTCGCCGATCTGCCCGGCGTCACCGCACCAGAAGCGGCGCACCGTGTCGCGGAAGCGACCGTTCCACTCCTTCCAGAGCACCGGAAAATTGCCGACCTGGTAGCCGCCTACGCCGAGGTCCCACGGCTCGGCGATGAGCTTCACGTTCGAGAGCACCGGGTCTTGGTGGACGATGTCGAAGAACGCGCTCAGCTTGTCGACGCTGCTCGCTTCGCGCGCGAGCGTCGACGCGAGATCGAAGCGGAAGCCGTCGACGTGCATCTCCGTCACCCAGTACCGCAGGCTGTCCATGATCAGCTTGAGCACCTGCGGGTGGAGCATGTTGAGCGCGTTGCCGCAGCCGGAGTAGTCCTCGAAGAGCAGCTCCTTGCCGGGCTTCAAGCGGTAGTAGGTGCGGTTGTCGATGCCGCGCAGGCTGAGCGTCGGGCCCGTGTGATCGCCCTCGCACGTGTGGTTGTAGACGACGTCGAGCACCACCTCGATGCCCGCGGCGTGGAGCGCGCGCACCATCGTCTTGAACTCGGTCACCTGCGCGCCGGGCTGCGACGCGAAGCGCTGGTCGGGCGCGAAGAAGCCGAGCGTGCTGTAGCCCCAGTAGTTCGTCATGCCGCGAAGCGCGACGGGCGCCTCCGTCGCGCACTCGTGCACCGGGAGGAGCTCCACGGTCGTGACGCCGAGGCTCTTCAGGTGCGCGATCGCCGCGGGGTGCGCGAGGCCGAGGTACGTGCCGCGGAGCTCCGGGGGCACGTCGGGGTGGCGCTTGGTGAAGCTCTTGACGTGCACCTCGTAGAGGACGGCGTCGGGCCAAGGCACGTCGGGGCGGCGGACGCCCTCCCAGTCGAACGCGCCGTCGACGACGACCCCGCGCGGGACGAAGGGCGCGTCGTCGCGATCGTCGAGCGTCTGGTCCTCGGGCTTGCCGGCGTAGGCGCGGATCGGCCCGGCGTGCGCCGCCTTGCCCTCGACGGCGCGCGCGTACGGATCGAGCAGGAGCTTGTTGCGGTTGAACCACTGGCCGGCCGACGGCTGGTACGGCCCGTCGACGCGAAAGCCGTAGCGCTGCCCGGGGCGGAGGCCCGGCACGTAGCCGTGCCACACGTACGTCGTCCGCTCGCGCAGCGGCGCCTGCACCTCACGGCCGTCGTCGTCGAAGAGGCAGACGGTGACGCCGCGCGCGTTCTCCGAGTAGAGCGCGAAGTTGACGCCGTGGCCGTCGAACGTCGCGCCGAGCGGGCCAGGTCGGCCCGGTCTTACGGTGGTCATCTCCGCCGATGGTACCAGGCGCGCGCGCGCGGGTCAGCGCGAGTCAGCGCGCGCGACCGGCGTCCTTTGCGAGGCGCCGCACGCGGTCGAGCCGCGCGCTCACGTCGCGGTCCGCCATCAGCGACTCGATGGGTCGCGGGAGGCGGTAGGTCCAGTTCTCGCCGCCGACCGTCCCCGGCGTGTTGATGCGCGCGCCGTCGCCGAGCAGCTCCTGGGGCAGCATCAGCGTGAGGTCGGAGCCGCTCGCGAGGAGCGCGCGCGTGAGCGCGAAGAGCCGATCGTCCGCGCTCATATCGCCGCGCACGCCGAGGATCGGCGCGAGCGCGTCGCGATCCTTCTTCGGCAGCTCGGGCCACCACGACGTGATCGGCGCGGTGTCGTGCGTGCTGAACGAGGCGACGCTCTCCTTCGGGAAGTCCGCGGGCGCGCGGAAGCCGGCCTCGTCCTGCTCCCACGGGATGACGCGGTAGCCGGGGAGGCCGAGCGACTTCATCGTCGCGCGCACGAACGGCGGG
>JAYVXL010000781.1:0-3554 GCA_043785185.1 Myxococcales bacterium | reverse complement strand
TCCTCTTCGTCGCGCGGCCGTGCGGCGCCGGCGTGCACCCGACGATCTTCCTCGCGCCGGTCGTCGCCGTCGTCGCGGGCGCGCTCCTCCTCCGGCATGCCCCGTCGCCCGCGCGCGTCGCGCGAGCGATCCTGGCGCGGCTCGGCATCCCGGAGGCCGACGCCGCGGCCGTGCGCGCAGAGACCCGCCCCTCGCGCGCGCACCTCGGCGCGGCCCTCATCGGCGCGATGGGCCTGCCGCTCTCGCTCGCCGCCACGCGCGCGCTCGGGCCGTGGGGCCAGGCCGTCGTCTTCGTCGCCTACGCGGCGATCGTGCCGGGCGTCATCGGGCGAGTCTTCGAGCCGGGCGCGCGGCGACGACCCGCGTGGCCGCGCGTCCTGCCGGCGTCCGTCGCGGCGTTCGCGCTGACGGTCGCCCTCACGGCCGGCGTTCACTACGGCTTCGACGCCGCGGCGTATGCCGTGCGGTGCGTGAGCCCGAGCGCGTTCGAGCAGACGGGCAAGCGGGCGCTCGACGCCGAGGGGCGCGACCTCGCGAAGAACGTCGAGCGCGCGCGCGAGAGCGCCCCCTACTTCCTCATGACGGTGCTCGTCGTGCCGCTCGCCGAGGAGCGCGTCTTCCGCGGCCTCCTGCAACGCGTTCTGGCGCGGCGCTTCGGCCACGCCCGCGCGATCGCGCTCGCGGCGCTCGCCTTCGGCCTCGCGCACCTCGGCGTCTACAAGATCGCGGTGTACCAGACGGTGCTTCTCGGCGCCGGCTTCGGCGCGGCGTACGCGTGGGGCGGTTACCCGGCGAGCGTTCTCGTCCACGCGGCGTGGAACCTGAGCCTCGTCCTCTGATCTGGCCCAAACGCGGCGTCCGCCTTACGCTCGGCAGATGAGCGAGGCGGCGCGGCTGCGGGGGCGATTCTTGCTGGCGATCGGGCTCGTGCTCGCGCCCGCGTGCTCGAAGGAAGCTTCGAGCGGCGCGGCGGCACGACCGGGCCTCGCCGGCGACGGCACGAAGAGCGGGTCCCAGGCCGGCCTGCCGCCCGAGCCCTCGTGCACCGTCTGCGAGACGCGCTGCCCGAACGGGACCGCGCCGGGGCCGATGCCCGCGCCGTTCGAGAGGTGCGCGACGACCCTCGAAGGCGGCGAGGGTCGCTTCACCGCGAGCTTCACCGCGCAGACGCGCGAGAAGGAGAACCGCCCGAGCGCGTGCTGCTATTTCTTCAGCGGCCGGCACCCGGCGGGGCCGGGGCGGCCGTACATCGTGGACGGCGCGGCGCGCGTCGCGGAGGCGCGGCCGCGCGGCGACTGGACGCAGCCGCTCTGGCCGCAGCTGCCCCCCGGCGCGGAGGAGCGCCGGGCGCTCGCCGCGAAGTGGACGCGCGCGGGCCTCGTCGAGCACGCGTCGATCGCGAGCTTCGCGCGCTTCGCCCTCGAGCTGCTCGGGCACGGCGCGCCAGCCGACCTCGTCCACGACGCCCACCAGGCCGCGATGGACGAGGTGAAGCACGCGCGCGTGTCGTTCGCGCTGGCCTCGGCGTACGGCGGCGAGCCGGTGGGTCCGGGGCCGCTCGCGACCTTGGACGCGCCGCCGCGCGCGAAGCTCGCGGACGTCGCGATGGCGACGCTCATCGAGGGCGGCCTCGGCGAGACCGTCGCCGCGCTCGAGGCGCGCATGGAGGCCACGCGCACCGGCGATCCGCTCGTCCGCACGCTGCTCCTCGAGATCGCCGATGACGAGGAGCGCCACGCCGAGCTCGCGTGGCGCACGCTCGCGTGGGCGGTGCGCGAGGCGGGGCCGGACCTGGGCGCCGCGCTGATGGATGCCGCGCTCCGCCTCGAATACGCGGCGGAGGAGCCGGGCGGCGACCCGACGCGCGCGCGCGTGCTGCGCGACATCGTCGGCCCGTGCGTGGCCGCGATCGCCCGCGCCGCCTGAACGCGCCTGGCGCAGAGCGCCGGTCTGCCTTGAGCGGGGCGCGACCGCTACTCGGCGCCGGGGTTCTTGCCGCGTCGGCGCGTCGTCTTGGGCACCTTGCCCTCGAGCGGCGACTTCTGCGCGAGCGCGGTCATGTGGAAGCGCGTCGCCGGCCGCGCGGCCGCGTCGGCGACCTTGACGACGTTGCGCGTGATCTCGATGAACCGCGACTGGCTCCGCACGAGCGGCGCGCCCGGCTTCGGCTGAACGCGATGGTAACTGCCGTCGGCTTGCAGCGCCCACGCCTTCACGTTGTCCGACGCGTTGACGTGCAGCATGTCGATGAGCCGCGCGCGCAGCGCGGGATCCTCGATCGGCATCATCACCTCGACGCGCCGGTGGAAGTTGCGCGGCATCCAGTCGGCGCTCGAGATGTACACTTCGTCCTTGCCGCCGTTGGCGAAGTGCACGACGCGCCCGTGCTCGAGGTAGCGGTCGACGATCGCGCGCACCTCGATCGTCTCGCTGACGCCGGGCAGCCCGGGGCGCAAACAACAAATGCCGCGGACGATGAGCGAGATCGGCACGCCGGCCTGTGACGCGCGGTAGAGGGCCTCGATGACGTCCTCGTCGACGACGGCGTTCATCTTCGCGACGATGCGCGCCGGGCGGCCGCTGCGCGCGTGCTCCGTCTCGCGCGCGATGAGGCCGAGCACGGTCTCGTGCAGCCCCAGCGGCGCGACGATGAGGCTGTTCCACTTCGTCGGCGCGCTGTAGCCGGTGAGCAGATTGAACAGGCTCGACGCGTCCTCGCAGATGCCCGGGCGGCTCGTGAAGAGCGAGAAGTCGGTGTAGAGGCGCGCGGTCGTCGTGTTGTAGTTTCCGGTCGACAGGTGCGCGTAGCGCCGCAGCTTGCCGCGCTCGCGCCGGATGATGAGGAGGCACTTCGCGTGCGTCTTCAGGCCGATGAGGCCGTACACGACGTGCACGCCGGCCTGCTCGAGCGTGCGCGCCCAGACGATGTTCGACTCCTCGTCGAAGCGCGCCTTGAGCTCGACGATCGCGGTCACCTGCTTGCCGCTCTCCGCCGCGCGCGCGAGCGCCTTGACGATCGGCGAGTCGCCGCCGGCGCGGTAGAGTGTCTGTTTGATCGCGAGCACGTCGGGGTCGTCGGCGGCGCGCGTGATGAGATCGACGACCGCGTCGAACGTCTCGTACGGGTGGTGCATGAGCACGTCCTGCTCGCGCATGACGGCGAAGACGTCCTCGATGTCGCGCAGCGGCGGCACCGCCAGCGGCGTGAACGGGTCGTCGCGCAGCTCGCGGCGCTCGTCGCGCCCGCCGAGGTGCATCAGGTCGGCGACGTTGAGCATGCCCGCCGGCACGCTTCCGTGCGACGTCTGGAGCGTCACGCGGTAGACGTCGCGCTCGGGGTCGAGCTTGAGCGCCTTCACGAGCTTCTCGAGCGACGCGTCGGTGGGCTCACCGGCGACCTCGAGCCGCACGGCGTTGCCGCGCTCACGGCGCCGCAATTCCTGCTGGATCGTCTGCAGGAGGTCCTCCGCCTCCTCCTCGTCGATCTCGATGTCGAAGTTGCGCGTGACGCGGAACGCGTACACGCCCTTGACGCGCACGCCGGGGAAGATCAT
>JAYVXL010000780.1:0-3558 GCA_043785185.1 Myxococcales bacterium | reverse complement strand
ACTTCGATCCCGGCGGGATCGGCGTCGGTGCGACGACGTCGTCGTCGTAGTCGGAGTCGCGCGGATCGAAGGTCGCGAGCTTCTTCACGGAGCCCTCCGCCGACTCGATTCCGATCCAACCGGTGATCGACGTCGGCGTGCCGCCGCTCGCCTTGATCACGAAGCGGCTCGTCGCGCCCGGGGCGACGGCGTCGCGCTCCTGGTGGACGTCGAGCGAATAGGGGCCCACCTGGAGGACCCCCACCGGAGTCTCGTCCTTCGTGCTCGACGAGGACGAGGACGAGCAGCCGATGTCGGCGACGCCGAAGGCGGTGACGAGGGCGCTGGCGAGCAAGCAGGTCATTTTCATAGGAAGCTCCTGGGAAGGGGGAGCTGGCCCTCGATGCACCATTCGCGCCACGCGTTGTTCCCGGGAAAGTCTGCGTGCACGCGCTCCCGTCGGGCGGGGAAGGGGCGCCTTCATGAGGCATAAATGCGGCGGCGCCGCTCTCAAGACGAGGGCGCGCCGCGCGGCGCGCCGGTGAGGTACCCCGCGAGTCTACGCCTTCGGCTCCGCGATCAACGCGTCGAGCTTTGCGGTCAGGTCCTGTCCCCGACCGAAGCCTCGAGTCTCGATGAGCGAGAGGAGGCGACGCACCTCCGCAAGGTCGACAGGCCCAGTCGCCAGGAGCCCACGCGCGTCGATGCGATCCTGGAGCCGAGCGTCGCGCATCGAGAGGACCTTCATGGCCAGGAGGTGCTCCGACATCGCGACCGCAATGCCGGGCAGCTCGGGGGTCGCTCGGGCCGCCCCGACGATCTCCTGCTCGATGCCGCTCGACGCGGCGAGAAGATCCACGACGATGCCGGAGGGCGAACGAAGACGAGCGATGGCGATGCGCTTCTTCTCCTCCTGCTCGACGACGGCAACGAGCGCGAAGCCCTGTGCGGCGAGCGCTCGCGTGATGCGCTCGACGTCGGCGTCGGACTCGACCGAGATCGCGAGATCGACGTCGCGCGTGAATCGGACCTCGGCGCGAATCGAGATGGCCAGCCCCCCGACGAGCGCGTGCGATACCGCGAGGCGCGTAAGCCTCGCGGTGACGTCGAGGAGCGCCACCTCGGTCGTCATCGCGGGGCGCTCATCCACGCCAGGAGCCGGGCGTCGATCTCCTCCTCGGAAGCGGTAGGCTCGGCGGCGCGTAGTCTCCGACGCTGAAGGTCTATCCCGAGTTGCATGAGCTCCAGCGCTTGCCGCAACTTCTCGCCAGGCGCCGTGCTTCGAGCGCGCTCGAGATCGTCCTTGCGTAGCGCGTCCATCCGTCAAGGATATCATGCCGGCCAGGTCACCCGAGCACGAGGCGGCCTCAGCCGAACAGATCCCGCAGCTTCTCCATGAAGCCGCGGCGCTGCGGCTGCACGTCCTCGCCGAGCTCCCGGCCGAGCTCCTCGAGGAGCCCGCGCTGCCGCGGCGTCAGCTCCGTCGGCACCTCCACCGCGACCTCGACGCGCTGATCGCCGCGCCCCATGCCTGCGCGCCGCGGGATGCCCTTTCCCTTGATGCGCAGCATGCTCCCGGGCTGCGTGCCCGCCGGCACGCGCAGCTTGCCCTTGCCGTCGAGCGTGGGCACCTCGACCTCGGCGCCGAGCGCGGCTTGCACGAACGTGATGGGGACCTGGCAGACGACGTCTTCCCCCGAGCGCTTGAAGAACGCGTGGGCGCGGACCTGGATGGTGATCTCGAGCTCGCCGGGCGCGCGGTCGGGGCGCGGCTTGTTGCCCGCGCCTTGGACGAGCCGCGTCGCGCCGGGCTCGACGCCGGGCGGGATCGTGACGCTGAGCGTGTTCGTGCGGGTGACGAGCGCGCCGCCCTTGCACGCGTCGCACGGGACCCTCACGAGGCGGCCGCTGCCCTTGCACCGCGAGCACGTGCGCTCGACGGCGATGGGGAGCAGGCCCTGCTGGAAGCGCACGCGGCCGCGGCCGTTGCACGCGCCGCACGACTCGGGGCGGTGGCCGGGCGCGGAGCCGGTCGCGTGGCACTCGGCGCACGCGACGACGCGCTCGTAGCGCAGCTCCTTCTCGCAGCCGAACGCGGCCTCCTCGAAGCTGATCTCGAGGTCCTTCTTCAAGTCCCCCTTGTCGCCGCGGCCGACGCCGAAGACTCCGAGGAGGTCACCCAGGATGCCGTCGATGTTGAGATCGCTCACGTCGACGACGCCGCCGGCGAACGGGCCGTTTGCGCCGAAGGGCGAGCCGGGCTCCTCGGCGCGATGGCCGAGGCGGTCGTACATCGTCCGGCGCTGCGGATCGGAGAGGACCTGGTAGCTCGAGTTGATCTCTTTGAAGCGCTGGCCCGCCTTGGGGTCGTCCGGATTCTTGTCCGGGTGGTGGACGGACGCGAGCTTACGGAAGGCGGCCTTGATCTCTTCGGGCGACGCGCCGCGGGAGACCCCGAGCACCTCGTAGTGGTCGCGCTGCGCCGCCGACATTCTCCCAAGCGGAGTAGCACATCTGCCCTCCCGGCGTGGGGCCCGACGTGCTATTCCGACGCCTCCCTCGAGCTGTACCTTGGTGCGCGTGCCCGGATGTCCTCGCCCGTGAAATACCCCCGACTTCAAGCCGCCGAGCAGCGCGCTCTTTTGCGGAAGATCATCGCGCGCTGCAAGCCCGAAGGTAGCGGGCCTACGCCGGTCGTCGTGTTCGACCTCGACGGCACGCTCATGGACAACCGGCCGCGCACCGTCGCGATCCTCCGCGAGCTCGCGGCCACGCTCGCCGACGCCGACGCCGACGCCGAGCTGCGCGCGCGCCTCGCCGCCGTGTCGCCGGACGGGCTCGCGTACCTCCTCACCGAGTCGCTCGAGCGCCTCGGTGTCACGCGCTCCGACCTCGTCGCGCGCGCCGAGGAGTTCTGGCGCGCGCGCTTCTTCGCCGACGACCATCTGCGCCATGACGTGGAGGTGCCGGGCGGCGTCGCGTTCGCGCGCGCGTGCTACGAGGCGGGCGCGATCCTCGTGTACCTGACGGGCCGCGACCTGCCGCTCATGGGCACCGGCTCGTTCCGCAGCCTGCGTGATCTCGGCTACCCGATCGGCGTGCCCGGGACCGAGCTCGTGCTCAAGCCCGACGCGAACATCCCCGACGAAGCGTACAAGCGCCTCGAAGGGCCCAAGCTCGCGCGCGTCGGGCAGGTCGTCGCCGTCTTCGACAACGAGCCGGCCAACTGCAACACGCTCCTCGAGATGCACCCCCGGTGCGACTGCGTGCTCCTCGACACGCAGCACCTGCCGGGCGCGCCGCCGCTCCACCCCGACGTGAAGGTGATCGGCGACTTCGTGATGTCGTGATGGCGCGGCGCGCCCTCGCCGCCGCCCTGGCAGCCTCCGCGTGCGCGTCGTGCTTTCTGGCGTGCGCGCGGCCGAGCGCCGCCCTCGACGTGCCCGACGCGCTGGCGAGCCCGCAGGCCAAAGCGGTGCCTGCGCAGCTCGCCGCCGCGCCGCAGCTCTCGCCGAGCGGCGCGCTGCCGCTCAGCCTCGACGCAGGGCCGCCGCCCACTCCGCTGCGCAGCGACGTGGC
>JAYVXL010000779.1:0-11440 GCA_043785185.1 Myxococcales bacterium | reverse complement strand
ATTCGATGACGGCGCCGTCGAGCTGCAGGGTCGACACACGCTCGTAGATGAAAAAGCCGACCCAGTCGCCCGGGTGCGGCGTGCCGTTGGCGCTCGTGAACGTGACGCCATTCGCGACGAGGCTGCCGCCGTTGGCGGTGCCGACGGAGATGTACGAGCCGCCGCTCATCTTCACGATGGTCTTCGGCGCGAGGGTGAGGGTGGCGCCCGTCTTTTCACCGCCAATTTCGATGTGCTCTTTGCCGATGACCGGCGCATCGAAGGCGGGCCAGGTCGTGTTTTGGGTCACGTTGCCGTGCGCCACGAGCGGGTCGGTGAAGACGTTGCCGGCGCCCACGGTGCCGAGCACGTGCGAGTGCGCGTCGAGCGACTCCTTGTTCTTCTTGAACGTGTTCTTCTCGAACTTGGCGAAGCCGCCTTTCTCGCTGTCGTTGACGACCGCGGCCTGGGCGCTGTTCGTGATCGACGTGTTGCTGATGCTGATGCGCTTCGGCGAGCTCTGGTCCTTGATGTCGATCGCGCCCCGGCCGTTGGCGGTCGCGCTGCCTGCGTAGTCGATGACGACGAAGTCGAGCTCGGTGCCTGCCTGCGTCTTGTCTTCGAAGCCGAGGCCGACCCAGTCACCCGCCGCCTGGGTCTTGTTCGCGCTCGTGAACGTGATGGGCTCCGCGGCGGTGCCTT
Source organism: Myxococcales bacterium (assembly GCA_043785185.1). Classification (GTDB taxonomy): domain Bacteria; phylum Myxococcota_A; class Polyangia; order Polyangiales; family Polyangiaceae; genus JANYHK01. The sequence goes on along the minus strand of JAYVXL010000779.1, from coordinate 10,759 downwards.
TCGCGACCATCTTGCCGTCCTCGATCCAGATGTAATCGCCCTGGTCGACGCTGATCTTCACGCCGGGCTCGATGCGGAGCGTCGCGCCGTTCTTGACGGTGACGGAGTGTTTCAGGACGAAGGAGCACCCCTTCTTCACCGTGACGTCGGCCTCGACCTCGGTGGGAATGGCGCAGCCCGCGCTGGGCTTGCCCTTCGCCGGGTCGGCTTCGCCTTCGCTGCCGCTGCCGCTGGTCGGCGCCTCTCCGGACTTGTCGCCCCTGATCTTCTTGAGGAGGCCGTCGCAACCCGCGAGGGGGACCGTGACAAGCAGGAGGGCGAGCGCAGAGACCATGGGGCGATGGGACATTGCCGCCACCTTCGATCGGACCGCGCGCGTCGTCAACCGTGGCGGTTGGGGGGCGGCCGCGGGGGCAACGAGGCAGACTCCGCGCGGGCGCGCCTCAAGGCACGTCGCCGCCGAGCTCGAGCTCAAGTATCGCTTGTCCATGGCGACGCACGCTACCCGCAGCGCCAAACGACGGTCGCCTCCCGATCGGAGCGCGCCCGACGCGTCGCCGCCGCCGCCTCCGCCACCTCCGCCACCTCCGCCCCCGCCGACGACGCTCGATCTCCATCAGGTGACCCTGTTCGACAACCCCTTCAACCTCGCCGACTGGGCCGTCACCACGCACATCACCGCCGTCGAGTTCCAATACAAGGGCAAAGACGGCGTGCGCGTGGAGTTCTCCAAGCGCGACGGGCCCGGCAGCTGGCCCGACCGGCGCGTGGCGATCGGGCCGCCGCCCAGGTTTGCGGGCGCTTCCGGACACTACGGGGCCGCGGGATGCCTCGGAACGGATGGCGTCAAACGACTTAGAACATTAATCGCACGTGCAGAAGTCGATGAGCGTCGGAGCGCAGCCCCCAAACCCGCAGTGGTACTCGCGGTCGCGGCCGCACCCATAGGCGCAGTAGCGCGACTCCCGCGCGCTGTTGACGCAGACCGAGACCTGGGAGCGAGGGCACGGGAGATCCTCGGCGCCGGCGTTTCGCACTTCGTCGTAGAAGGGATCGACCGCGACGCAACTCGAAAGCACACCCAGCGCTGCGGCGACGACGAGGAGAACGCGCAGGTTCATGCCACGACGTAGAGCATGCGCCGTACCAGCGCCGTACCAGCGCCGTACCAGCGCCGTGCAGGTCACGCGCTCGAAATTGCCAATCCATCGAGGACACTCCCGTGCGCGCCGCGGCAGCCCGCCCTGGCCTGCGACACGCGGTCTCGACGGACCGCGGGGCACGGGGCGCCCCGTCGCAGCCCGTGCGGTGAGCACACACTCACGGGAGGTTCGGCAGCACCAACGGCCCGAGGAGCACGAGGGCGAGCACGGCGACGCGGAGGAACTTCTGGCCGGCGGCGCTCATGCCCGATGGCCGCGGTTCGTTCAGTCGACGGCGCTGAAGAGCCCGCTCTTGCCGCCCGCGAGCGCGTGGAGGACGACGTCCCAGTCGCCGTCCTTGAACGGGGCGTCGTTCTGCGGGACGACGACGATCGACCCGTAGATGCTCGTGCCATCGGCCTTGTCGAGCTTCGCCATCACGCCGGCGGGGACGGTCCCTGCGCCGGCGGCCGCCGGGAACGCGCACACCGCCGACACGGAGCGAACGCCGGTCTGCGACGTCCCCAGCGAGACCTGCACGTTGCCGGAGGTGCCGCCCGACCACGCGACGCCGAGGTCGCGCGTGCGCGAGAGCGTCGTGCGCGCCGAGGCGTCGAACACCGGCGCGGTCAGCACGATGTCCGTCGGCGCCGTAACCGTCTTGCCCGCGAACGCCGGCGCGTCCGCGCCGGTCGCCTGGACGGTGACCACGTCGCCGGCGTTCCAGATTCGAGATTGGACGATGGGCGTCGTGTACGCCCCGTTCCTGCCGGTCGGCGTGAGCGTAAGCGTCGCAGGCGCGGGGGTCGTCACCGTGATCGTGCCGGCGTTGGGGTAGGTGACCGCGCCAGCGTCGGAGGCTCCGCCGCCGAGGCTGCACGTGGTCACCGTGCAGACGCCGGTGCTCGTCACGGTGCAGACGCCGCCGCCCGCGCTCGGATCGTACTGGTAGAACCACGCGTACGCGTACGCGCTGTAATAGTCGTTGCCGCCCGCGTGCGAGACCGTCTGGCTGACGGTGAGGGTGCCCTTCTTGACGACGCCCCCGGCCGCATCGAGGCCCGCGTCGCCGGAGCTGCCGCTGCTGCCGCTGCTGCCGCTGCTGCCGGAGGTGCCGCTGCTGCCGGTTCCCGAGGTGCCGCTGGTGCCGGAGCTTCCCGAGGTGCCGCTGCCGCCGCTGCTGGTGCCGCTGGTGCCGCTGGTGCCGCTGGTGCCGCTGGCGCCAGAGGAGGCTCCGCTCGCTCCGCCGCTGCCGCCGCTCGCTCCGCTGCTGCCGCTGGACGAGCCGCCGCTCGATCCGTCGTTGGTCGTCGCGGCGATCGAGCACGCGGTGGCCAAGAGGACGAAGACGCCGAGCGCGAGAGGGAGACGATGGCTCACGGGGCCATGCTACGCGCGCCCGCCGCAGGATCTTCCTGTGCGAATCGAGCGCGAGGGGCCGCCGCGCCCGCCGTGGATGGACGCCCTGGCCGCATGGGGGTAGGAGTGGCACTACGGTGGCGAAGAGACCGAAAGCCGGAGCTGCGCGGTCCTGCCGAGAGCAAGCGGGGTGGGTCTTCACGTCCGCGCGGTGGGGCGACCCGTCATGACCCCGCACGCGAAGCCAATCAGCGCCGCCGAGCGTCGCCGGCTTGCCGAAGCAAAGGTCGCGGAGCGAAAGTCCCTTCAATGGGCTTCGGAGGTCGACCAGGAGCGACTCCTTCACGAGCTCGAGGTCCACCAAGTCGAGCTCGAGATGCAGTTGGAAGCCCTGCATGAGGCGCGGCAAGAACTCGAGGAGGGGGCGCACCACTATGCCGACCTCTACGACTTTGCGCCCGTCGGCTATTTCACGCTCGAGAGCGACGGTGCCATCCGCAAGCTGAACCTCTCCGGCGCGAAGCTGCTGGGGTCGGAGCGCGCCCAGCTCGTGGGCAGACGCTTCGGGGTGTTCGTGTCCGAGACCAGCCGTTTGGCTTTCTCGCGCTTCCTCGAAGAGGTGTTTGCGACCAAGGCGAAGCGCATCTGCGACGTGGAGCTGGCGGGCCAAGGCGGCGCGCCGTCCGCCGTGCGGGTCGAAGGCACGCTCTCTGCCGATGGGCGCGAGTGTCGCGCCGTCGTGATCGACCTCACAGAGCAAAAGCGCATGGCCGACCGTTTGGGTCGCCTCCAGTCGGTCACCGCGGCGCTCAGCGGCGCGATGGCTCCGGCCGAGGCGGCCGACGTGATCCTCTCCACGGGCTTGGCGGCGACCGGCGCCCTCGCAGGGATCGTCACGCGGGCCATCGATCAGGGGCAGTGGCTGGAGGTTCTCGGCGAAGTGGGCGAGGCGAACACGGCGGCGTACGCCTCGTCGCATCTCCCCTCCGACGTCGCGGACAGCCGAACGCGCTTCTCGATCGATGGGCGCAACCCGGTCTCCGACGCCGTGCGCGCGCGGAGCGCCGTGTGGCTGCAAAACCTGGGCGAGATCCAAGCGCAGTATCCGGAGCACGTCTCGTTCTTCGAGAAGGCGGGCTATCGCGCGGTCATTGCCCTACCGCTGATCTCACGAGGCCACCTCATCGGGGCGCTCCGCCTCTCGTTCGCCGCGGAGCTCACGCTCGACGCCGAAGAGCGGTCCTTCTTGAACGCGTTCGCGCAGCAGTGCGCGCTGGCGCTCGATCGCGCGCAGCTCTACGAAGATGCGATCGCGGCGCGCGACCTCGCCCAGCGCGCCACGACGATGCGCGACGAGTTCCTTTCCATCGTCGCGCACGAGCTCGGAAACCCGATGAACACGATCGGCATCTGGGCAGGGCTCGTCCTCGATGTCCCGCTCGCCGGGCCCGAGGGCGAGAAGGTCAAGACCGGCGCCTCGGTGGTCCAGAAGGCCGTGCACCGGATGGCCTTGCTCCTCCACGACCTCGGGGACGTGGCCAGCATCGATTCCGGTCGCCTCAGGATCGACAAGCGGGAAGTCGACGCGGAAGCGATCGTGGCCGACGTCGTCGAGGCCTATGCGCCTCTCTGCGTCGAGAAGGGACTCTCGATCACCGGCAAGGCACCCGCGCTGCAGATGCCTTGCGATCGCAATCGCGTGCAGCAGGTCCTCGGGAATCTCGTCGCGAACGCGATCAAGTTTACGCCGCGCGGCGGCACCGTCACTATCGAGGCGGCGTCTTCTGGAGACAGCGTCCGGTTCTCCGTCGCCGACACCGGCATGGGGATCTCCAAAGAGGCTTGCGAGCACGTCTTCGAGCGCTACTGGCGCGGCAAAGAGCGCGACTACACCAAGGGCGTCGGGCTCGGGCTGTTCATCGCGAAGGGCATCATCGACTGCCACGGCGGCAAGATCGGGGTCGAGAGCGCGGTCGGTCGCGGGAGCACGTTCTCCTTCACGGTGCCGCTCGTCCAAACGCCGCAGGCCGACTGACCGGAGGGCGCTCGGCGCCCGCGTCGGCACCCGCCGCGGCGCGCGGCCCGTCAGCTCGGCGGCGGCGGATCACGGACGCCCTCGAGCTGCGCGTTCACCTCCGCGCCCACGAGGAACGACAGGCTCGTCAGGTAGAGCCACAAGAGGACGACCGCGACCGTCGCGAGGCTGCCGTAATAGACGGCGTAGTGCGCGATCGTCTTCACGTACGTGCCGAACGCCCATGAGACGAGCGACCACGCGGCGAGCGCCACGAACGTCCCCGGCCACACGCGCCGCCGCACCGCGCGAGGGTGCGACACGGCGGTGCGGTAGAAGGCCGCGAGGCCCACCGTGGCCATCCCGCCGAACACGAGGAGGACGCCGAAGCGCTGCCACCCGCGCGCCAAGAAATCGCTGATGCTCCGGAGGAGCACGGGGAGGTGCGGCGCGCCGCCGACGCTGGTCGTGACACCGTTGACGAGGAGCAGTATCCACGTGGCCGCCGCGATCACGGCGACGAACGCCATCACCCACAAAAAAGCGATGAGGCGCTGCCGAAACCACCGCCGCGGCCGCGTGCCGAGGAGGATCTCGAACACATCCATCAGGTTGTGGACGCCGTTGGTCGTGAGCCACAAAAAGCCGAGGAGACTGAGAGGGGCGATCGACGTCGCGCTGGCGTCGCCGATCTTGCGCAGCTCGTTGCGGAAGAGATCGGCCGCGACCGCGGGCATGGCGTCGTAGAAGGGGGCCGCGAGCCGCTCCGCGCCCTGCTCTTGCACGATGTTGCCGACGAGGAGCCCGACGAAGACGAGCAGCGGGATCGACCCGAGGAAGAAATAGAACGACATCGTGCCCGCGTGGTCGAACGCGTGGTGCTTGAAGAGGCCCTTCACCACGCGCTGGGTGAGACCCCACAAGCGCGCGGGCCGCGAGTGTTCCAATTCCTGCGTCACGATGCTGGAGACTAACCTGCTCCGGGCGACGGCGGGCGGCTCGCCGACGCGCCGGTGCCCGCTTCGCCTCCTCAGCGTACGACGGGCGGTGGAGGCTGAGGCGGCTGGCCGTTCGGCGTCAGGCACGACGAGAGATCGAAGAGCATGAACTCGAGCGCCTTCTCTTGCGGCGAGAGATCCTTCTGCGCGCAGCCGGTCGGCACCGGCTGATCCGGGTTATCCCCCGACGCCGCGCCGACGTGCAGATCGCTGAAGACGACGCGCCCGCACTTCTGATCATCGGGCGCGGGGATTGGCGTGTTGAACGAGAAGTACTGGGTCTGCGCGGGCGTCTCGTCGTCTTTGACGATCCACGTTTGCGACGGGACGTTCGCGCGGGTCACGACCGCGTTATGCCGCGCCTCCACGATCGGCAGCTTGCCGCCCTGGAGCGCGCCGTTGTTGCCCAGCCAGTCGCGCAAGGCCTGCCCCTTCGGGAAGGCGCCTCCGTCCGGCAGCGTCGTGACGATGCTGCCGGCGATCGTGCCGCCGTAGTTGTTGCTCCCCGCGGTCCACGTCGCGAGAAGATCGTTCGGCGAGTTGAACGGGCCGCTGAAGAACCAGGCGTAGTGGTAGTGCGAGGCGAAGATGCGCCCGCCCTCCGCGGCGTAGTCGAAGAGCGCTTGCTGGTTGGGCCTCGAGGTCTCGTGCCCCTCGCACGAGAGGAGCACGATATCGTACTTCTTGAGATCGTCCTTCGTGTCCCATAGCGACTTGAAGCTGTCGGGCGCCGGCGGGGACGTATTGGGGATTGCGTGCTGCCCCGCAGTTCCGTCGCCCCCCGCGAAAATCTCGATGCGGCCGGCGCCGCCCGCACCCGCCGCCCCGTACTCGGCGGAGTCGAGCCCGACGCGCCGTAGGAGGCACTCGAGCGTGTCCGAGCCGCCGGTCGAAATCGCGATGCGGGGAATGTCCGCGCCCGGCTCATCGTGTTTGCTGGGGAGCTTCAGAAAGCCCTTGGGCTGCGGGTTGTCCTGGCACTGGGTCACGTTGGAGATGGTGAGCTGCTTACGCCACTTGCCGATCTGGATGACGAGCGGGATGTTCGGGCCGTCGGGGACGTTCTTCATGGTGAACGCGCCGTTCGCGTCCGTCAGCGCGGAGGCGACGGGGTCGCCGGTGTAGAGCGACGAGCACGGCTCACACGACGCGCCCGCAGTGAACGGCTTGGGCGTGGAGTTGGGGACGAAGACGGCGATGTTGTAGAGGGGAACCTTGCCCGCGGGATCGTAGACGACGCCGCTCAACGTGGTCGAGCCGCCGCCGGTGCACGCGTGCACCCGGCACGCGAGCCCCACGCACGGGCCGCCGCTCGAGGCTCCGCCGTCGCCTCCGCCCAAGATCGGCCCGCCGCTGCTGCCGTCGTCGCTCCGCGACGCGTCATTGCCCGACGACCCGCCCCCGCCGCCGAAGGTGCTCTCGCCCCCGCTGCTCCCGCACCCCGCCGCGATGCCGGAGACGCCGGCGAGGCAGAGCGCGCCAGAGACACAGATCACGACGAAGCGACCGCCGTTCTTCATGAGGGCTCCTCCTGGCGATGGCCGACTCACAACGCCACTCGATTCAAGGGTATCACTCGGCGGGCTCGGGCTGACCGTCGAATCATCCCTACGTGAGCGTACACCGAGGCCTCGTGATCGCCGACCCACTCTGCGGCGTCGTCATCGGCGGCTGCGCCGTGACGACGCCGCGCGTGTGGTAATGACCGCTCATGTCTCGCCGACAGTGGATCGCCGTCGCTCTCGTCCTCGTCGCGCTCGGGGTTGGCGCGTCGCGCCTGGGGTGGCAAGGGACCGAAGCGCGGCAGCCTACGGTGCCCGGCGCGCTCGAGGTCACCGCGCCGATCCTCAAGTGGTGCGCGGAGGGGCTCGAGGCGATCCCCGGCGGCGGCTGCTTCGCGCCCGCGGCGCAGGGCACCCCGCGACCGGCGCCGATTCTCGTCTACCTGCACGGGAGGTTCGAGCACGCGGCGCCGCAGGGCGAGCTCGAGCGCCAGCGTCGTGTCGCGCAGCACGCGACCGCGCGCGGCTTCTCGGTGCTGGCGCTGCGCGGTCGCGAGGGGCAGTGTTTGCAGCCGGAGCTCGCGAGCTGGGTGTGCTGGCCCGCGAGCGAGCGCACGGTCGACGCGGGAGCGGACATCGTTGCCGGTTGGGCCGCGGCGCGGCGCGAGGTGGCGGCGCGGACCGGAAACGGCACGCTGTACGTGCTGGGTTTCTCGAGCGGGGCCTTCTTCGCGGTGATCCTCGCGACGCGCGGGCTGGTCGACGCCACCGCGTTCGCGATCGCCGGCGGCGGGCCGATCGAGCCCACGCGCGCGGAGGGCATGAAGCCGCCGATCCTCCTCCTGTCGGCGGACGACGATCCCTCGCAGCCCGGGATGATCCAGCTCGACGAAGAGCTCACACGCGAGAAGTGGCCCCACGACACCTTCGCCCGCGCCGGAGGGCACGACCTGCTCGATCCCGACGTCGACGCGGCCCTCACGTTCTTCAAGCGCGTCCGCACCGAGCCGCTTCCGCTTCGTCCCCCGCTGTCCACGCACGTCGCCCGCGTGCACGCAGCGGGGGGCGACGACGGCGCGGCCGCCATCCATGCGCCGGCGCACGACGCGGAGGCCACGCAGGGCGGGGAGGACGCCGAAGCGCCCTGACTTCTCGCTGGGAGCGGCTTTGCAGCGCAGGACGGTAGTGACCTGGAACGACGGGGTGAAACATCACCCAGACGTTGTCGATCGCGCCCGAGCCTCATATCCACTACGGCGGCGCACCGGCGGAACGCCTGCGGGTGCCGTATTGGACGTTCGACCCATGCGAAATCAGGCTGCGCTACGCTTCGTCGCAGTAGGTTCGCGGGCAGGCGGAATTTGTCGCCGCCACACCGGGAGTGCGCGGCCCCCGCCGATCGTTTTACTTCTGTGCGTTACGTTGCACTCGCGCTCGCCGCTCACGCGTTGGCATGCCATCCCCCGCCCACTCACGGCGTCGAGGCCGGAACCGTCGCGCCCCCGGCCCTGCGCGCCCTGGCCTCGGTTCCCGCGCCGGGCGCGAGCGCCGAGCCGACGGCCGACGTCGACGCAAGTGACGCAGGTGATGCGGGTGACGCTCCGGCGCCGCCCAAAGCGCCAGAGGCTCGCGCGTCCTCGGCGCCCTTCGATTTCGCCCTCTCTTTTCCCGGCGGCTGCGTGGCCGCCACCCATGAAGCGACGTGCTCGGGCGCGGCGACGCTTTCGGTGCGCAAGCGAGGGAGCGCCGACGAGCTCCAGCGCATCGGCGTGCCGCGCGCGATCCTTTGGGTGAGCGAGCGCGACGGGCAAGCGTCGGGCGCGCCCGCCGACGACGGCGCTCCCGGCGCGCTTCGCGTCGGCGACTTCGACTTCGACGGTCTCGAGGACGTCGCGATCTGGGCAGGCAACCAGGGCCCCTACGGCGGGCCGACCTTCTCGATCTACCTTCAAAACAAGAGCGCGCGCTTCGTCCGCTCCGCGCGCCTGAGCGCCCTCACGGAGAACACCCTCGGGATGTTCCAGGTGGATGCGGCCCGACGGCGCATCCTGACGGTGACCAAGAGCGGTTGCTGCTGGCACCAGTTCGACGCGTACGCCTGGCAGGGGGGCGTGCCCGTGCTCGTCCTCCGGCGGACCGAGGACGCAACCTCCGGCGCGGAGCTCGTCGAGACGACGGAGCAGTGGACCGACGGCGGTGTGCGCCTCAAGACGCGCCACCTGCCGATTCCGAACGACGCGACGCGCTGAGGGTGCGCAAGACCGCCACGACCGACGCGAGCGCCCGCCCCGCGTCACGCCGAGCGGCGCATGTCGGCGACGAGGACGGCCCTCGCTCGACGTGGGAGCGGAGCTGGACGCGACAAAAACCTCGACCTCCCGCGAGGACATGACACTCCACGGGAGCAAGACCGCGCTCGGCCCACCCTGGCGCTACCCTGGCAACGCGCGCTACGGTACGTGAATGCGCGCCGCGCCCCTCGTCTTCGCCTCGTGTGCTCTGGCTGCCGCGTGCGGATGCTCTTCGTCGGGCTCGGCCGCGACCGCGGGGTCGTCCGGCGACGCATCGACGCCGGGCTCGGGCGAAGGTGGAGCGCCGGACGCGGCGGTGGACTCCGCGACGGCGGACGCAGGACCGCCCATCGGCGGCGATCGCCCGGTCACGCTGTACGTTCCGCCGAGCTACGCGCCGGGCAAGTCGATGCCGCTCGTCGTCGGCCTCCACGGCTACGGCAGCAACGCGGCCCAACAAGAAGCCTACTTCAACCTGAAGCCTCAGGCCGACGCACGCGGATTTCTCTATGCGATGCCTGAGGGAACGGTCAACGCCATTGGGCAGCAATTCTGGAACGCGACCGACGCGTGCTGCGATGTGTCGGGCAGCGGCGTCGACGATTCGGGTTACGTGAGCCGCGTGATCGACGAAATCAAATCCCGTTATAGCGTGGACGCGAAGAGGGTTTACGTCATTGGGCACTCGAACGGCGGGTTCATGGGCTTCCGGATGGCGTGCGACCACGCTGACCAAATCGCGGCGGTGGTGACGCTCGCCGGCGCGATGTACGTCGACGTTACGAAGTGCGCGCCGAGCGGACCCGTCGCGCAGCTGCACATCCACGGTGACGCCGACACGACGAACCCGTTCGGCGGTGGTGCGCTCGTCACCGGGGCGCCCATCCCCTCCGCGATGCAGTCGGTCCAGGACTGGGTAACTCTAAACGGCTGCGACGGCGCCGTGGACAGCTCCTCGCCGAACCTCGACCTCGTCTCGACCCTCCCGGGGGCCGAGACGTCGGTCGGCAAGTACACGTCGGGCTGCAAGCCGGCGGGGCGCGTGGAGTTTTGGAAGATGGCCGGCGCTGGGCACAGTCCGCGCTGGACGCCGGCATTCGCGCCGGCGGTGATCGACTTCTTGCTCGCGCAGTCGAAGCCGTGAGCGGGCGAAACGCGACGTAGAAATCGCGCATCCGCGAGCGCTTTTCATGGGGCGCGGGCAAGATCGCACTGCCCCTTGCGTGCGCGCGCCGGCTGCTGTCTCCTGAGCCATTCGCTTCGCCCTGCTCACGTCGGTCATCGTGCTCTCGGCGACCCGCGCCTCCGCCGGTCCGCCGTACGCGACCGACGATCCGCAGCCCGCCGATCCAGGGCACTGGGAAGTGTACCTCGCGACGCAAACGGTCCGGGAGCGGCGCGCGTGGAGCGGAACGTCGCCGCACGTCGAGGTCAACTACGGGCTCGTCCCCGA
>JAYVXL010000778.1:0-11464 GCA_043785185.1 Myxococcales bacterium | reverse complement strand
TGATCTGAAGGCGCGGCGTGATGCGCAGCCAATGGCTCATGTAGCGGTTCTGGCCGAGCGAGTCCTCGGTGACGCGACCGGTCCCGGCGTGGTCGTTGATCGTCTGCGTGGAGGCGTCGAGCGGGAAGCTGCGCAGGCTCGTTCCCCGCACCTGATACTCGCCGTGGATCTGAAAGCGGATCAGGTCGGGCTCGGCGGGCCGCACCTGCGGGCGGCCGGTGTCGAGGATGAGCCTCGGAAGATCCTTCGGGATGGGGACCTGCGGCTCGTCCGCGCGCGCGGACGGCGCCGCGGCGAGACACGCGAGGGCGGCGAGGAGGGACGGCGCGAAGACGGTACGGCGAGCGCGCGTGGGGACCAGGAGCGGGGGGAAGGGGATCATCAAGGCTTCTCTCGGCGCGGCAGCATACTCGCGCCGAGCACCTACACGAGATCCGTTCGCGGCGATCGGAAGGCGGGCTCGCCGAGACGAGGGCGAGACATCTTTCCCATTCGGCGCGACGCGGGCGGATCCAAAATTACCCACATGTGGATCACGTCTCGCACACCGGTGCCATTTGTAAATATCAATAATTGCTTGATAAATATGGAAACGTACGAGGACGAACGAGCCGCTTCAGGTGGTCTAGTGTGTGCACTAGGAGAAGCTGCGCGGAAACGCGTGGGTGACCTCCGGCCCTCGTCGCTCGAGATCGTTCGACGCAAAGCGGAAGACGCTACGGTTTCGTCGTTTCGTTCGCTCGTCTCTCGTTTCCCTCGTCTCTCGTTTCCCTCGTCTCTCGTCTCTCCTCCGCCCGTGCCTCGAAGGCCCGTGGCAGCCGACCTTGAAGCCGCTTGGCTTCACGACACCGCCGTCTTCCGATTCGGCGCCGTCGCACGGGTCGTCTGTCCGGGCCTTCTCTCTTTTGTTTCGCGTTTTGTCCGCCCTCCGCTTTGTCCGCGGACCACCGCGTCCGGGGATGGTAGGACGGCGGGCGTGGAACCCGTCTACGTCGGCACGCCCCTCCAGCTCTCGGACCTCGAAGACGTCGCCCTGCGCGGGAGGCTCGTGAAGTTCGACGCGGCCGCCCGCGAAAAGGTGCTGGCCTCACGCGTCGCCATCGACGCGATCTGCGCGGCGGGCGACAGCGCCCCCAATGTTTACGGCGTAAACACCGGCTTCGGCGCGCTCAGCGAGACGCGCATCAGCGCCGCCGACGTACGCCAGCTGCAGAAAAATCTCGTCCGCTCCCACTCGACCGGCATCGGCCCCGAGCTGCCGATCGCCGCCGTGCGCGGCATGATGCTCCTTCGCGCCCAGGTCCTCGCGCTCGGGCACTCCGGCGTGCGGCCGCTGCTCGTCGACCTGCTCGTCGACATGCTGAACAAGGGCGTTCACCCGAGGATCCCTTCGCAGGGCTCCGTCGGCGCGTCCGGCGATCTCGCGCCGCTCGCGCACCTCGCGCTCGTCATGATCGGCGAGGGAGAGGCGTCCGTCGACGCGGACGTGCGCGCGAGCACCGACCTCGGCGCGGCGCACCGGCCCACGTACCTGGAAGGCGCAGCGGCGCTCGGCGCGGCGAAGATCGCGCCGGTCGAGCTCGTGGCGAAGGAGGGGCTCGCGCTCATCAACGGCACGCAGTACATGGCCGCCCTCGGCACGCTCGCCGTCTGCGAAGCGCTGCGCCTCGCGACGGTGGCCGACGTCGCCGGCGCGATGAGCCTCGAGGCGAGCAAGGGGTCGAGCCGCCCGTTCGATCCGCGACTGCACGAGGCGCGGCCGCACCCCGGGCAGACCGCCGTAGCCGCGAACATGCGCGCGATGCTCGCCGAGAGCGAGATCGCCGAGAGCCACATCCACTGCAGCAAGGTGCAGGACGCGTACTCGATCAGGTGCATGCCGCAGGTGCACGGCGCGACGCGCGACGCGCTCGGCTGGGCGCGCGACGTGCTCGCCCGCGAGGTCAACAGCGTGACCGACAACCCCAGCGTGTTCCTCGACGACAACGGCGTGGCCGACGTCATCAGCGGCGGGAACTTCCACGGCCAGCCGCTCGCGCTCGCGCTGGATCTCGCCGCGATCGCGACGGCGGAGCTCGCGAACATCAGCGAGCGGCGCGTCGAGCAGCTCGTGAACCCCGCGCTGTCGAGCGGCCTCACGCCGTTCCTCGCGGCGGGCAGCGGCCTTCACTCCGGCTACATGATCGCGCAGGTCGCGAGCGCGTCGCTCGTCAGCGAGAACAAGGTCCTATGCCATCCGGCGAGCGTCGACTCGATCCCGTCGTCCGCGGGCAAAGAGGACCACGTGAGCATGGGTAGCATCAGCGCGAAGAAGCTCGTCGAGATCGTGCGCAACGTGAAGGCGGCGCTCGCGATCGAGATCATGACGGCGGCGGCCGGCATCGATCAACGGCGCCCGCTCAAGCCGAGCAAGGCGGTCGCCGCCGCGCAGGCGTGCGTTCGCGCGCGCGTGGCGCCGATGACCGAAGACCGACCGCTCTACCGCGACATCGAGGCGGTGACCGCGCTCATCAGCGGCGGCGCGCTCGTTCGCGCCGTCGAGGCGGTCACGGGCGCGCTAGAGTGAGGTGATCAGCGAATCCCCGTGAGCTCGTCTTTGAACTCGCGCGTCATGAGGAGCTTCAGCGCTTCGAAGAGGGGGCGCCCCTCGTGGAGGACGGCGTGGACCTGCTCGGTGATCGGCATGTCGACGCCGCGGCGCTTCGCGAGCGCGTGGGTCGCCGCGCTCGTCCAGTAGCCCTCGGCGACGGACCGGCGGGTCGCGAGAAACGCCTCCGCGTCCACGCCCTCGGCGACCTTCAGTCCAAGCTCGTGGTTGCGCGAGAGCGCGCCGGTGCAGGTGAGGATGAGATCGCCGACGCCCGCCATTCCCAAGAACGTGAGGGGGTCCCCGCCCATCGCCACGCCTAGGCGCGTGATCTCGGCGAGCCCGCGCGTGATGAGCGCGGCGCGCGCGTTGAGGCCGAGGCCTAGGCCCTCGCACGCGCCGGCGGCGACGGCGATGACGTTCTTCACCGCGCCGCCGATCTGCACGCCGACCGGATCTCTGCTCGTGTAGACGCGGAACATCGGCGAGTGGAGCAGGTGCTGAATCGCCGTGGCGCACGCGGGGAGGAGCGACGCCGCCACGACGTCGGTGGGAAGGCCCTCGGCGACCTCCTTCGCAAAGCTCGGGCCCGAGAGGAAAACGACGCGCTCTCTCTTCGCCGCGGGGAGAGTCTCCGCGAGGACGTCGCTCATCAGCTGCAGCGTGCCCTCCTCGATGCCCTTGGACGCGACGACGAGCTGCGCGCGCTCGGGCAGGTGCGGCGCCACGAGCGCGGAGACGGCGCGCAAGTGCTTCGACGGCGGGACGAAGACGACGACGTCGGCGCCCCGCACGGCCTCGGCCGGATCGCTCGTGGCGGAGATCTCTTTGGGCAGCGCCACGCCCGGCAAGAACGGCGTGTTCTCGTGCTTCTGGTTGACGCTGAGGACGACGTCCGCTTCGCGCGCCCACGCCCGCACCGCGTGGCCTTGGCGCGCAGCGTGCGCGGCGATCGCCGTGCCCCATGCGCCAAAGCCGACGACGGCGAACGTCGTCACGGGTCCATCTCGGAGAGCGCGAACGCGTACTCGTCGGCGAGCTTGTCGACCCACGCCTTCACCATGTCGGCCCCGCCGTGGCCGGCGTTCTTCTCGATGCGGAGCAGCACCGGTCCGCCGGTCGACGCGTCCTGCATCGCCGCCGCGAATTTCCGCGCGTGCAGCGGGTCGACGCGATCGTCGCTGTCGGCGCTGAGGACGAGCACGCTCGGGTAGCGGGTCCCCTTCACGACGTGGTGGTACGGCGAGTACGCGTAGATCGCCTTGAAATCCTGCTCGTCTTCGCTCGAGCCGTACTCTTCGACCCACGTGCGGCCGCTGCCGAACTTGTGGTAGCGGACCATGTCGAGCAGCGGCACGTCGCAGAGGACGACGCGGTACAGCTCGGGGTGCTGGATGGCCGCGGCGCCGACGAGGAGGCCGCCGTTCGAGCCGCCGGTGATCGCGGTGCGGCCTGGCGTCGACCAGCCCTCCTTCTGGAGGAATGCGGCGGCGCCGGTGAAGTCGTCGAACACGTTCTGCTTGTTCCGCTTCATGCCGGCGCGGTGCCACTCCTCGCCGTACTCGTCGCCGCCGCGCAGGTTGACGAGCGCGAAGCTGCCGCCCTTCTCGAGCCACGGGAAGATGCTCGCGCGGAACGTCGCGCGCTGCGCGGACTGGAAGCCGCCGTAGCCGGTGATGAGGAGCGGCGACTTGCCGTCCTTCTTCGCGCCCTTCGCGTGCACGAGGAAGAGCGGGATTCTCGTGCCGTCCTTCGACGCGAAGAAGAGCTGCTCGACCTCGAACTTCGTCGGGTCGACGGGGACCTTGAGCTTGAACCACGGCTTCACCTCGCCGGTCTTCACGCTCGTCTCCTGGATCTCCGACGGGTAGGTGAGCGACGTGAACGAGAGGTACGCCTCGTCCTCGTCGTCGCGACCCGAGATGCCGGCGGTGCCGATCGCCGGGAGCGCGATCTCCCGAACCATCTTGCCCTCGAGATCGTGGACCTCGAGCTTGGTCGCGACGTCCTTCATGTACGAGAGGAGCAGCTTGCCGCCGATGATCTGCGCCCCGTCGAGCGTCGCGTCGGCGCGCTCGGGGACGATCTCCTTCCACGCCGCGCGCTCCGGCTTCTTCGGGTCGGCGACGAGCACGCGGTACTTCGATGCGCCGTCGTTGGTGTGGACGTAGAACTTGCCCTGGAACGCCTCGACGTCGAACAGCGCGTCCGCGCCCGTGACGAGCGGCTTGAAGCCGTTGTCCTGCTTGGCGCGAAGATCCTTGAAGTAGAGATCGACGCGCGACCAGCCGTGCTGCACCTGGATGAAGAGGAAGGCGCCGTCCTTGGACAGGCTCGGAGCGAGGAACGTCTTGGAGTCGTGGGTCGCCTCGTAGATGCGCGCGTCTTTCTTCGGGTCGGCGCCGACCTTGTGGAAGCGAATCTCGGCGAAGCCCGGGCGATCGGCGGTGGGGATCGCCTTGTCGGTCGGGAGCCAGGTGTAATAGAAGCCGTCGCCCTTCGGCGTCCACGCGGCGCTCGCGTACTTGGCGCCCTCGATGACGTCGACGTCGCTCTTCTTCCCGGTCGTGACGTCCACGATGTACATCGTCGCTTCGTCGGAGTTGTTCGCCTTGACGTTGTAGGCGACGGTCTTGCCGTCCCACGTGGGCCACCATCCGCCGAGCGCGACGTTGGCGCCGCCGGTGCTCCACGCGTTGGGATCGAGGAGCACCTTCTCGGCGCCCGTCTTGCCGTCGCGCCAGTAGACGATGGCCTTCTCCTTCTGCGCGTCGCGCTTGCTCCAGAAATAGCGCGCTCCGCGGTGGACGGGCGCGCCGACGGAGTCGACGTAGAAGAGCTCGCGGAGGCGCGCCGCGAGCGCGTCACGGCCCGGACGCTTGCCCAGCTCGGCGCGGGCGAGCGTGTCCTCGTCGGCCATCCACTTCTTCACCTCGTCCTGCTGCGCGTCCTCGAGCCAGCGGTACGGGTCGGCGACGGCGGTGCCGAAGAGGACGTCCTTGGCGTCGGCGGTGCGCGTCGCGGGGTAGGGGAGCGCCTTCGGCGCGGGCGCCATTGCCGTGGACGGCGGCGTCGGCGGGGTGGGCGGCCGCGCCGGCCGCGAGGGCGGCGGCGCGGGCTCGGGCGCAGGGCCGCACGCGGGCGTGGCGCAAGCGAGGGCGAGGAGCGGAAGAGCCGAGCGGACGAGCTTCATGGGCGCCGATCCTAGCATCGCGCTAGTCTTGTCCAATATCCGGAGGGGCCATGGCTTCGAAGGTTCTTAAGACGACGATTTGCATCGCAGGCGCGGCGCTCTTTGCCGGCGCGTGCGCGACGGGGGGCAATCCGAACGCGGGCCAAGCCGACGCGGGCGCTGTGCCTGTCGGCGACTCCGCCGCGCCGGCCGCCGACGCCGGCGCGCTCGATCAAGCGTCGCCGCCTCCTCCTCCGCCGCCGAGGGACGCCGGCGCGGCGGAGGCCGAGGCCGCGCCGCCCGACGACACGCCGGTCGCCGCCGACGCGCGCGATCGTTTTGGCATGTACGCGTGGGGCGTCGACCCGTCGTCCAAGCCCGCGCAGGCCGACACGCTCGCGTGGAGCACCGGCAAGGCGGCGGCGCTCGGCACGCGCACGATCCGCGTCTACCTCGGCCCGAACGACGTCTACGGTGTGCTCGGCGGCGCGTTCTCGACCCTCGCCGCCGCGGCCGCGCTGCCGGCGTACGACGCGCTCTTCAAGAGCCCGGCGTTCGACACCTACTTCCTGACGGCGTACTCGTCCTACGATCAGGCGAACGGTTGGCGCGTCGGCATGACGCCCGCCGACCGGACCGCGGAGCAGAGCGAGATCGCGGCGCTCGGCGCGTACCTCCTCGGGCACTACCCGAAAAAGACGTTCGTGCTCTCCAACTGGGAGGGCGACAACGCGATCGCACCGTACGCGGCGGTCGACGCGGCGTGGTCGGGCTTCCAAGACTGGACGACCGCGCGCGCGCAAGGCGTCGTGGAGGCGCGCGCGAGGGTGCCGGCGTCGACGGCGAAGGTCTTCTCGGCGCTCGAGATGAACCGCCTGCACGCGGACGACGGCTCGCCGTGCGACACCGCGGCGCACCGGTGCGTCGCCAACATGATCGCCGCGCACGTCGCCGTCGACTACTACGCGTACTCGGCGTGGCAGTCGCTCGCGGTCGGCGTAAAGGACGCGGACCTGCCCGCCCGCGTGAAGGCCGATCTGGATCTGCTCATCGGCTACCTGCGCATGCAGGACCCGACGGCGACGCGCGCGCGCGTCGTCGTCGGCGAGCTCGGCGCGGCGCGCGAGGTGCCGGGGTGGGGCGAGTGCGGCGCGAGCGGGCGCATCGCCGCGGCGCTCGGCGCGGTGCTCGCCTGGGGGCCCGCCTACGCCTTCCACTGGCAGATCGTGGACAACGCGCCCACGGCGGACTCGGCGACGTCGCTGGGCTTCGGCGTCTACAAATCGAACGGCGATCCCAGCCTCTCCGAGGCCGTCTACAAGACGCTCTACACGACGCAAGCGGTCGTGCCGCCCACGGTGACGCTGTGCCCGGGCATCTTCACCGGCGGTATCGTCAACGGCGCGCCGTCCGACGCCGGCACCCTGCCGATCACGCCCACGACGGTCCTGTCGATCTACGGCTCGGGCTTCTCGCCCGTCGGCAACAGGGTGCAGATCTGGCAAGGCACGCAGCGCTACGAGGTGACCGCCGGCTCGCCCGGCTGGTACGAGAGCGGCGGACAGATCAACGCGGCGCTGCCGAGCGGCATCACGACGGGCACCGCGCGCGTGTACGTGCGCGCGTCGACGGGCGTGGACTCGAACGCGGGCGTCATCACGATCCAGTGAGCGCGGCGGTCCGCGGCGGCGCGGTATACGATGGCGAGCGCATCGGCCCCTTGGCGGAATGGTATACGCAGGAGATTTAAAATCTTCGGCCCGAGAGGGCGTGCCGGTTCGAGTCCGGCAGGGGCTACCAGGGTCGTTTTCTGCGGGGTTCGTTCGTCGTCGCCGCGGCCGGGCGATCATTGACCGAGGCCCCGAGGGCGCGAGTGGTACCCTGGCCAGTCCGCGAGGGAATAGCGCCTCTCGGCAACCCGTGGCGGTGTTTCGCGCAATGAATGGGTCGGCACTGCGGGTCCCCGTCCGGGGGCCCCCGCCGACAGGAGATGGAGAACGAAGATGGCAAAAGCAACCCAGACCTCGAACGCAAAGGTCGCAAAGACGGACACGCGGGCGCGCTCCGAGAAGATCATCGCTTCCCTCGATCGGGTGACCGACCGTGCCGCGCTGGAGGAGTACGTGAAGGGGTCCAACAAGCGGTTGAGCCTCCGGGCTGCCACGAAGCTCGCCGAGCCGTCGACGCGCGCGGCCACGACCGCCAGCAGGAAGGCCGGCCCCGCCTAGCGGGCGGCGTGTGCGACCATGACCCGTGCACATTGCAATCGTCGAACCACGAAGGCTCGCCGCGGCATTTGAGGCACTTGGGGGGTGAGGCGGGTGAAAGGCGGGCCTGGACCTCTAGGCCTTTGCCCAAGTTGGCCGCGTTCCGGCCACGCGTTTGAGCAATACGGCTCGCGCGGGCTGCGCAACTTGCGCAGCGCGCGAGGTCGATCGCCGCGTCACTTGCAGCAGCAGCGGGTGTACGCCGTCGACAGCGTCTGGCCGCACTGATCGCCGGTCAGCCACTGCGCGCCGGCCATGCACTTGGTGTCGGTGAACGTCTCCGCGCCGGCCGTGCCGGTCGGGCCGCACGTCGCCGAGCATGAGGCGCCGAGGTTCGTGCACACCGACGAGCAGCCTGTGAAGAACACGCTCACGCAGTCGCTGAGGAACGAGCCTCCCGGTGCGCGGCACGCGCCGCCGGTGCACGTGCTCGTCCCCGAGCACGTCGCGCAGGCGTCGCCGCCGGTGCCGCACGCGGTCGCGCTCTTGCCGGGGAGGCAGCTGCTGCCGCTGCAGCACCCGGTGCATCCCGACGACGTGTCGCAGACGCATGCGCCGCCTGAGCACCGTTGGCCGGTGCCGCACGCGCCGGTCGTGCACGTGCCCCCGCAGCCGTCGCTGCCGCCGCACGACGCGCCCGAGCAGCTCGGCGTGCAGCCGCTGCACGTGCCGCCGGAGCAAGTGCCCGTGGAGCACGTCGCGCACACAGCGCCGTCTCGCCCGCACGCGCCGCCCGTCGTGCCGGCGAGGCAGCTGCTGCCGCTGCAGCACCCGCTGCACGAGGTCGGGTCGCAGACGCAGACGCCCGCGTCGCAGTGCTGGCCGGAGCCGCACGCGCCCGTCATGCACTGTCCGCCGCACCCGTCGCTCGCGCCGCACGTCTTGCCGCCGCACTGCGGAACGCACTCGCCCTTGCCGCAGAGGTTCGGGCCGGCAGCGCCGCACGTGAGCCCGACCGGGCACGCGCCGCAGTCGACCGGCTTGCCGCAGCGGCCGACGAGCGGGCCGCAGTAGCCTACGCAGTCGGCTTTGTCGTTCGGGCGGCAAGCCGCGCCGTCGGTCGCCACGCTGCCGTCGTCACCGAGCGCGCCGCCGTCGTCGCCCACGCCGCCGTCGCTCGGGAAATCGACGTGGTCGATCGTGGAGCAACCGGCCGCCGCGAGCAGCGTCGCGAGCGAGAGGGCGAGCAGCCCGACGAGCCACCCGCGCAGGAGCGTGGAGTACATTTGTGCATTCTACGCCGCGCGCGCCCGATCTTCCCCCTGCGCTCACGCCGGGACGAGCTCGAGACGGGTCACCTCGGCGGGGGCTCCCACGCGCATCGGCGGCCCCCAGTAGCCCGTGCCGCGGCTCACGTAGATCGTCGCGTCGCCGTGGCGCGAGAGGCCGGCGACGTGCGGCTGGTCGAGCTTGACGGCGTAGCCCCAAGGCCAGATTTGACCGCCGTGCGTGTGACCCGAGAGCTGCAGATCGATGCCGTAGCGGACGGCGGCGAGGATCGTCTTCGGCTGGTGGGCGAGGAGGACGAGCGCGCGCGCGGGATCGCGGCCCGCGAGGGCCTTTTCGAGATCCGTCCCGTGGCCGCGGCCGAAGCCCTTGGCGCTGTGATCGTCGACGCCGGCGAGGTCGAACGCGCCGCCGCGGATGGGCACGCGTTCGTTGCGGAGGACGCGCACGCCGAGCGTGCCGAGGAAGGCGAGCCACTCGTCGACGCCGGAGTAGTACTCGTGGTTGCCGGTCACGAAGAAGACGCCGTCCTTCGCGCGCAGCTCCGCAAGCGGCGCGACGAACGCGCCGAGGTCGGCGACGGAGCCGTCGACGAGGTCCCCCGTGATGACGATCATGTCGGGCTTCTCGGCGTTCACCGTCGCCACGATTTGCTCGATGAACGCGCGGCCGATCGTGGGGCCGACGTGCACGTCGGTGATCTGCGCGATGGTGTAGCCGGCGAGCTCCTTGGGGAGCTTGGCGAGCGGGACGGTGACGCGCGCGACCTCCACCTTCGCCAGGACCGATCGCAGCCCCGCGGCCGACAACCCGGTGCCGACGAGGCCGACCAGCGCCGCGAAGCCGCGCGCGATCGCGAGGCGGCGCGACGGGTCGACCTCGGCGCCGCGCTCCGCGAGCCACCGCGGCAGCTCGAGCGGCAGCGCGACGAAGAGCATGATGAACGCGAAGCCCATCCAGATGTACGTCGCCCACATGATCGGCGACGACGCTTCGCGCGGCAGGGCGCGAAGGAGGAGGAGGCTCAAAGGCATCGCGACGCCCATCCCCACGACGACCCACGACGCGACGCTCCCCCACGGCGCCGGCCACGCCGGATCGCGCACGAGGCGAACCCAGAGGTAGTAGTGCCAACCGAGGGTGATCGTGCAGACGACGAGCAGGAACACGAGGATGCGGGACAGCGACATGCGCGATCCTTTGGATGCGCCAGGGCCGCGGCCGGTTGCCGGCGACGGAGCCGTGGAACGTCAGAGAGCGGAGAGCTTACCCTTGAGCGCTTTCGTCGTCGCGTCGCCGGCGCGCGCGCGGAGCTCGGCGCAGGCGGCGGCCGACTCGAGCGCGACGTCGAGGCCGCGCGCCGCGCCCTCGATGGGGTGCACGCGCGGGCCGTAGAAGGCGGCGGCGGCGGCGTGCCCTTCCTTCGTGCACGAGAGGCCGCCGAGCATCCCCACGCCGCGCGCGAGATCGCCGGGGAGCTTCGCGCGCAGCGCGTCCCAGTGCGCCTCGGCCCACCGCGCGAGGACCGGGCGGCTCGCGCGGCGGCCGGCCGCGCCGCCGAGCACGTAGAACACCTCCGCGGGCCGCACGTCGGCGGTCAGCGTCAGATCGAGCGCCTTTTCCAGCACGCTCGGCGCGTCGAAGCCGGCCATCGCGCGCAGCGCCATGACCCGCTCGGCCGGCGCGCGCGCGCGCTTGGCGGCCATGAGCAGCGCGGCGAGGCGCTCCTCGCCCGCGGCCCGCGAGGCGAGCTCGAGCGCGATCGGCGCCGCGTCGGCGTCGACGGACGCCGGCTCCTTGAGCCACGCCCGCGCGAGCACTTCGGCCTCGCGCAGCGTGGCGGCGTCGCCGGCGAGATCCGCCATCGCGACGAGCACCGTGCGCCGCAGGAGGGCGCGCGCGTCTTCGTCCTTTGCCGCGCGCGTCCAGCCCAGGCGCTCCTTGTGCTTGCCGAGGCGCGCGGCCACGTACTTTTGGAAGAGCGCGCGCGCGCCGTCCTCCACGACCGTCCCGTCGAGGCCGGCGAGCGTGGACGTCACCGCCTCGACGACGACGCGCTCCTCGTCCTTGTCGAACGCCGGAAGGACGCGCAGCAGCGGCTCGGGCCCCATCGCGCCGGCGCGCACGGCGGCCCACGCGTTCGACACGAACGCGAGGCGATCGATCGGGTCCTGCCCGGGCATCACGCGCCCCAGGGCCGCGAGCTCCGGC
>JAYVXL010000777.1:0-3571 GCA_043785185.1 Myxococcales bacterium | reverse complement strand
CCGTCTCGTGCTTCTGCGCCGGGTCGGGGTTCACGAGCGGCTTCATGTCGGCGAGCAGGCTCGCCGCCCACGTGTGGCTCGTGTCGATGTACTCGTAGAGCGGCTGGCTGGGCGCGAGGAGCGCGCGGCCGAACGTGTCGCGCGTCGCCGTGACGCCGGAGGCCGCGGTGAAGAACGGTGTCGGCGCGCCGGCGCCGCTGGTGACGAACTGGCCGAGATCGTCGACGTCGGCGAGGCCGTCGCCGTCCTTGTCCACGAACGGCGCCGGCAGGGCGCCGCTCGCCTTGGAGACGAGCGCGTAGCCGCGGCCGTCGCGCCGCACGATCCAGCGCGACTCGCCGCCGCCGAACGCCGCGTCCTGCGCGTAAAACAGCTGCTGGACGATCTCGAGGTTGTCCCGCGTGCGCGAGAGCGCGTCGCGCGCGAGCGCCGGGTCGCGCGTGACCTGCAGCGGCGCGAGCGCCGCGTCGGCCTTCGCTCCGAGCAGCTCCTGCGTCATCACCTCGAGCATTTTGCTGAACTGCGGGTTCGCCGCGCCGGGGACGGGCACGCGGCGGCCGCTCGCGTCGAGCTTCGGGCTCGGCGCGTACGGCTGGCTGTCGGCGGAGAGCAGGCTGAGCGTCGCGTTCGCCAAGTCGCGCAAGCCCGGGTACGCGATGATCGGCCGCGCCGCGCCGAGCACGACTTGCGCAGGCCTATAGCCCTGGCGCCCGTCGAACCGCGCGAGCGCCTGCTGCGACTCCGGTGAGGCTTTGAACGCGGCCATCAGCTTGGCGAGCGACTCGGTCGACTGGGGGAGCGTCCCGTCGTTGTAGAGCTCCTGAAAGCGGCTGAGCATGTCCGCGAGCTCGTCGTGGAAGCGGCGCTTGGTCGCGAGCGGCGCGCAGCTCTTGGCGCCGTCGGCGTGGACGTCCTTCACCGCGACGGACACGTCCGGGAACGTCGCGTCGAGCGCGGCGACGAGGTCGGCGCGCCGCCGGGCGAGCGCCTCGACGCGCGCGATCGCGTATGCGCGCGTCGCCTTTTGCTTGTCCAGCGGTACGACCGCGCCCTTCGCATCGACGGCGCCGTCGATCAGACCGGGGAGGAGCGACGGGTCGACCTTGTCGGCGAACTTCCCGGCGGGGTCGCGGTGGCACACGCCGCGGAACGATGCGCCGGTCAGGTCTTCGTGCAGCGCCTGCCCGCCGACGCGGTCGCAGAGGACGCCGTACATCTCTTCGCCGAGCGTCCCCCGCGGGGGCGGCGCGCGCGACGTGTCGAAGTCGTTCGCGCACGCCGCGAGCGCGACGGTGCCGAAGACTCCGATGCCTGAAAGAAGACGCCCGGACCGTTGCATAAGCCGACCTCCACCTACATAGGCCTGACAAGCACGAGGCGCGCCAGACTAGGCGTAGCAGGCAACGCGACGAGGGCGCTACCGGATCCCCGCTTTTCGGCGCCGCGCGGTCCTCGCCGCCTTCTTCTGTCGGCGGCGCCGCGTGAATCGGATTAGCCTGCTGCGGTCCCGGATCTGCGCGGATCCACCACCGCGCCGCTGCACCCCGAGAGACGACGCGAAAGAAGAGGAGAGCTGAATGGCGACGACGGCACCATCGCTGGCCAAGACGACCGCGCTCATTCTTGCGGCCGGGCAGGGCACCCGCATGAAGAGCGCGCTTCCCAAAGTGCTCCACCCCATGTGCGGGCGGCCGCTCCTGCACTATCCGGTGCGCGCCGCGCTCGAGGCCGGCTGCGGCGAGGTGGTCGTCGTCACCGGGCACGGGCGCGAGCACGTGGAGAAGTACCTCGCGAGGGCGTTCGCCGGCGAGGGCGCGCGCGTCCGAACCGCGGTGCAGGAGCAGCAGCGTGGCACGGGCGACGCGGCGCGCGCGGGCCTCTCCGCCGTGTCCGCGAGCGCCGAGCGCGTCCTCATTTTCTACGGCGACGTGCCGCTCCTCGAGGCGAGCGACGTGGCCGCCGTCGCGCGGAGGCTGGACAAGGACCCGAACGAGGACGTGAACCAGGACCCGAGCGCCGCCGTCGCGATGGCGACGTGCGTGGTGCCGAATCCGCTCGGGTACGGCCGCGTCCTTCGCGACGCCGCCGGGAGCATCGTCGAGATCCGCGAGCAAAAGGACCTCAAGACCGACGCCGAGCGCGCCGTCGCCGAGATGAACCCCGGCGTCTACGCGGCGAGCGTCGCCTTCCTCCGCGAAGCCCTCGAGAAGCTGACGCCAAACAACGCGCAGGGCGAGTACTACCTGACCGACATCGTCAGCTTCGCGGTGAAGCAGGGAAAAAAGGTCGCCGGCGTGCCGTCGCGCGCGAACGTCATGGAGGGCGTCAACGACCGCCACCAGCTGGCGACCCTCGAGGACGAAATGAACGCGCGCATCGTCGAGCGCTTCCGCAAGAGCGGCGTCACGATCCGCACCGGCGCGCGCATCGAGGACGGCGTCGAGATCGGCCCCGAGTCGGTCATCGAGAGCGGCGTCGTCCTGCGCGGCGCGACGCGCATCGGCAAGGGCTCCGTCGTCGACGTCGGCTGCGTGCTCACGAACGTGACGGTCGGCGACGGCGTGCAGCTGAAGCCGTACTCGATCGGCACCGACTCGGTCATCGAAGGGAAGGCGCAGATCGGGCCGTTCTCGCACCTCCGCCCGGAGAGCCACATCGGCGAGGACGCGCACGTCGGCAACTTCGTCGAGACCAAGAAGACGCGCATGCACAAGGGCGCCAAGGCCAACCACCTCGCGTACCTCGGCGACGGCGTCATCGGCGCGGGCGCGAACGTCGGCGCGGGGACCATCTTCTGCAACTACGACGGCTACTTGAAGCACACGACGACGATCGGCGCCGGCGCGTTCATCGGGAGCGACTCGCAGCTCGTCGCGCCGGTCACCGTCGGCGAGGGGGCGTACGTGGCGACCGGCACGACGGTCACGAAAGACGTCCCGCCCAACGCGCTCGCCATCGCGCGCGTGAAGCAGGAGAACAAGGACGACTACGCGACGAAGCTGAAGGCGCGCCTCAAGGCCGCAAAGGAAGCCGCCGCTGCGAAGAAATAGGCGCGCCGATGCGGGGAGGGTCGGCCGCCTGCGGGCCGCTTTCGTCACGCGGAGGGCACGGAACTTGGCTTCCGCGCGTTCTTTTGGCAGTACTCGATCATGGACGCGATAAGGATCAAAGGCGGCGTGCCCCTGAAGGGGACCGTTCGCATCAGCGGGGCGAAGAACGCGGCGCTCCCGATCCTTTGCGCCACGCTCCTGTCGGACGGAGCGAGCAAGCTCCGCAACGTCCCCAAGCTCCGCGACATCGACACGACCGCTGCGCTCTTGCGCTTCCTCGGCCGCGACGTCTCGGTCGACGCCCCCGAGGTGCACGTGGCCGCCGGATCGACCGTGCGCCCGGAGGCGCCGTACGAGCTCGTGAAGCAGATGCGCGCGAGCGTCCTCGTCCTCGGGCCGCTGGTGGCGCGCTTCGGGCGCGCGAAGGTCTCCTTGCCGGGCGGCTGCCAGATCGGCGCGCGCCCCATCGACCAGCACCTGAAGGGGCTCGAGGCGATGGGCTGCACCATCCGCCTGGACCG
>JAYVXL010000776.1:0-11478 GCA_043785185.1 Myxococcales bacterium | reverse complement strand
ACAGCGCCTGCGCTCGCTCCCGCTGCGCGTCGCTTGAGACTTGATGCCATGCGCCTCCGTCCCCTCGCTCTCCACGCGCTGCCCCTCCTCTCGCTCGTTCTCCTCAGCTCATGCGGCGGCCCGGCGCGCGACGCGGCAGGACCGAGCGCGACGCCCACGCGCGAAGCGGGCGTCGCCGCGTTCGAGACGGTGCGCGCCGTGCTCCAGCACCCGCGCTGCCAGAACTGCCACCCCTCCGGCGACGCGCCCCTCCAGGGCGACGACGGCCGGATTCACCTCCAGAACGTGCAGCGCGGCCCGACCGGCGAAGGAAGGATCGGCGAAGCGTGCAGCACGTGCCACGGCCCGGCAAATTTGTCCGCGGCCTACGGCGCGCACGTGCCGCCCGGGGTCGCGAAGGGGTGGAAGATGCCTCCGCCGGACATGAAGATGGTCTTCGTCGGCGTGGCGCCGGGCGCGCTCTGCCAGCAGCTCAAAGACTCGGCGCGCAACGGCCACAAGGACATGGCCGCGCTCCGCACCCACTTCGCGAGCGATCCGCTCGTCCTCTGGGGATGGAATCCGGGCGTCGGGCGCGCGCCGGTGCCGATCGCGCACGCGAAGCTCGTCGCCGACTTCGACACGTGGTCGAGAGCCGGCGCTCCCTGCCCCCTCGAGTGAGGAGAGCGCCCCGACCCGCGAAACGCGAATCGCACTGGCGGAGAGCAAGGGATTCGAACCCTTGGTGAGCTTGCACCCACACCTGATTTCGAATCAGGCTCCTTCGGCCACTCGGACAGCTCTCCACCGCGGAAACTGCGCGATCCGGGCACCACTTGTCAAGCGATGCGTCGCGCGGCGCGTCAGTTCAGTGGGCGCGCGCCGGGCGGCGAGATCGTGCGCGACGGGATCGCGATCTTGTCGGCGGTCTGGCCGTCGGGGATGACGCGGTTGCCGTGGTGGTCGGTGATGTCGATCGCGATCTCGACGGCGAGCGTGCCTGGCTCCTCGGTGCGGAGGCCGAGATCGAAGCCCGTGAGGCCGGCGATCACCTGCGGGATGTACGGCGTCACGATCGGATCCGGCACGTTCGAGCGGATGATCGGGTTGAACGCGCGGTTGATGATGCCCGCCGGGTCGACGCCGGGATCGGTCGGCGGGTTCTTGAGGATGTTCTCGGCCGTCGCCAGGTCGACCGCGAGCTCGGTCATGTCGTCGTTCGTGAGCGTGCCGACGATGCGCGTCTTCGCTTGGAGACGCACGCGCCTCTCGATGCCGCTCGGGTTCGGGAGGGACATCTCCTCGCTGACGACGATGCCCGGCTTGTAGCGGACGAACTCGTTCCACGGGTCCAACATCATCAGGACCGTGTGCGGCTGATCGTCGAGGTTCGTGAGCGTGTAGCGAACCTCGAGGCGCAGATCGCTCGACGTGAGCCACGGGCCGCTCGGGTACGGCTCGGTCTCCGGGAGGCCGCGCAGCTCGAGGTCGACTGGGCTCCGGATGGGAAGCCGGACCGGCAGCTGCACCTGGTAGATTTGCGCTTGCCCGTCGTCGTACGCGGGGCGGAGCGTCGGCGTCATGCCGAGCACGATGGGCGCGGTGACCTGCGCGGCGTCTTCGTTCGCACACGCGCCCACTCCGCCGACGAAGACCGCCCACACGAGCGCGCGCGCGACGAGGCCGCGTCCGCGGGGGGCGCGGACACGACGGGTGGGGGCGCAGGCCTCCGAGGGCGGCCCCTTTACGGCGCGCATCATGTGGAAATCAGCCTCCGGGGTGCGATCACTGCGAGCACCGTGCCGGATCTTACGACTCGGCGAGGACGCGGTACAGTCCCTGCCGGCTCACGCCGAGCGCGCGCGCCGCGCGGAGCTTGTTGCCGTCGACGCGCGCGATCGCGCGGCCCACGAGCTCGCGCACCTCGGCGCGATGGCGCGCGCGGAGGGCCGCGAGCGTCGTCTCCTCGAGCGCCGGACCGGCGGCGTGCGGCGCGGGGCGGACGCCGGCGCCGAGCGCCTCTTCGAGATCGGGGCGGCCGATGACGTCGGCGTCGGCCATCGCCACGGCGACGCGCAGGACGTTCGCGAGCTCGCGCACGTTGCCGGGCCAGGAGTGCTCGGCGAGCAGGCTCAAGGCCGGCACGTCGAGGCGGTGGCCGCGCATCGCGGGGTCGCGGGCGAGGAGCGCGCGCGCGACGGTGGGGATGTCCTCGGGGCGCTCGCGCAGCGCGGGCACGCGCACGGTGATGGCGGCGAGGCGGTAGAAGAGGTCTTCGCGAAACGCGCCGGCGCCGACCATCGCGACGAGATCGCGGTGCGTCGCGGCGACGACGCGCACGTCGACCTTGCGCGAGCGGTTGCCGCCGACGGCGCGCACCTCGCGGTCCTCCAGCACCCGCAGGAGCTTGACCTGCATCGCGGCGCTCATCTCGCCGACTTCGTCGAGGAACAGCGTACCGGACTCCGCCTCGACGAAGAGGCCGCGACGCGCGCGTTCGGCGCCGGTGAAGGCGCCGCGCTCGTGGCCGAAGAGCTCGGCCTCGAGGAGGGGCTCGGCGAGCGCGCCGCAGTTGATGGCCACGAACGGACCGGCGCCGCGCGCGGACAGGCGATGCGCGAGGCGCGCGAAGAGCTCCTTGCCGCTGCCGGTCTCGCCGACGAGGACGACGCTCGCGTCGCTCTTGGCCGCGCGCGACAGCTGGCCGATCGCGCGGAGGAGCGACGGCGACTTGCCGGCGATGCCCACCTCCTCCTTCGCGCGGACGACGGCGTCGGTGAGCGACGTCTCGGTCTCCGCGCGCCGCGCCTTGCGGACCGCCTCGAGGCGCGACTCGACCAAGCGGAGGGTGCGGCGCATCGACGGGCGCAAGCTCGCCGGCGTCTGGTCGACGAGGCGCGCGCGGATGAGCGTGAGGGCGCTGCGCGCGAGCTGGCCGATCGGCTCGGGCTCGGTCGCGAGCGCCGCCATCGCCTCGTGCTCGGTGCGCGCGGCGCCGGCGTTGCCGCTGAGGCCGGCGGCGCCGAGCCAGCGCAGGAGCCACGCCTCCTGGTTGCCCGCGCGCGCCGCGAGCGCCATCGCCTGCGCGGCCTGCGCGCGCGTCCCGCCGCGCGTCGCGACCGCCATGAGCGCGATCGCGATGCGCTCCGCCTCCTCCGCCCGCCCGCGCGCGAGGAGCGCGAGGCCGCGCAGACGCTCCAGCGCGAAGCGGGTCGGGCTCTCGACGCCGGGGATCGCGAGCCCGTCGTTGACGAGGCGCTCGACCTTCTCCGGCCGCTCGCCGCCGAGGAGCGCCGCGGCGGCCACGAGCCCCGCGTGCTGCGCGCGCTGCCATGCCGGCGCGTCGGCCGACGGGCCCCCGCCCGCGAGCTCCTCTTGCGCGGCGGGGGCGGCGCCGACGTCGAGGAGCGCGAGGACACGCGCGACCTTGAGCGGCCACGCCGCCGCGCGCAGGTCCCCGCGGCGCGCGACCTCCTCCGCGCGCTCGAGCAAGCGGAGCGACTTGTCGTAACGGCCGGCGGCGCGGTGCATCGTGGCCGCGTTGTAGAAGACACGAAACTCCCGCGACGCCGGCTGACCGGTCGCCGGCATCGCGAGCGCCTGGTCGAACAGCGCGCAGGCGCGCTCGTCGTCGCCCGCGCGCGCGAGGAGGATGGCGTAGTCGGCGAGCACTGCGCGTGTCGTGGACGGCTCGCCGGCGCGATGCGCGAGGGCGAGGGCGCGCGACGCGTGGCGCAAGGCATCGGTGGTGTCGCCGCGCGCGCGCAGAACCTCGGCGAGGACGAGCTCGCACAGCGCCTCCTCGGAGTCGGCGCGCGCGCCGCGTGCGATTCGGACGGCCTCGTCGGCGAGGCGCGCGGCGTCCTCGGAGCGGCCCACGTAGAGGAGGGAGAGCGCGAGGACGCGCCGCGCGGCCGAGCGGGCGCCGTGCTGCGGCGAGCGGTCCGCGGCCAGGACGGCCCGCTCGGCGAGGGCGCCCGCGCGCTCGAAGTCCGCGGCGTCGAACGCCGCCTCCGCCTCCTTGACGAGCTCGAGCCCCTCGCCTGCGCGCCGAATGGCCATGGTGTCCGGAAATAGGACACTCCTCGGGCGCCCGCGTCAACCCGCCGCGCCGAAACCGCGCGACGCGCCGCGCGTAATTCCTCGGCCATGCCTCGCCGCCTGCGCCTCGCGCTCCTCTTCCTCTTGCCTGCGCTCCCGCTGCTCGCGCTCCTCCGCGCGCCGCGCGCCGCCGATGCCGCGGCGCCCAGCGCGGGGAGCGGCGGCGAGCGTGTCCCCGTCCTCGTCGAGCTCTTCACCTCGGAGGGCTGCTCCTCCTGCCCGCCGGCCGACGCGACGCTCGCGCGCATCGCGCACGAGCAATCCGTGCCGGGCGTCGAGGTCATCCCGCTCGCGTGGCACGTCGACTACTGGGACTACATCGGATGGGCCGATCCGTTCGCGTCGAAGGCCTCGACCGCACGTCAGCAGGCGTACGCGGCGGCGCTCGGACGCGGCCGCTCGCTCTACACGCCGCAGGCCGTCGTGGACGGGCGCGCCGAGATGAACGGCGCCGACGCGGGCGCAATCCTGCGCGCGGTCGAGGCTGCGGCGCGCGGCGCGCGCGCGAAGGTCTCGCTCGCGGTTCGCCCCGACGGCGAGGCGCGCGTGGTCACGGTGGTGGCCGGACCGCTCCCCGCGGGCGCCGCCGCGAGCGATGTCTCGATCGTCGTCGTCGACGCCGAGGCGCGGGTGGAGGTCGCCCGCGGCGAGAACGCGGGACGTACTCTGGACCACACCGCGATCGCGCACGCGCCCCAGACGATCGGGCGCGCATCGGGAGCCGGCGAGAGCCGGGCGGAGGCGCGGATCTTCACGCCAAAGCGCCCCGCATCGGTCGTGGCGATCGTGGCGGAAAGCGGCAGCCGAAAGGTCTGGGGGGTGGCCACCGTTCCCATCCTGTGAGCGATTGGTCGGGCCTGAGAGCGTCGTGGTACGCTGCCTCCTTTCAAGGGGCTCTCACCGTGGCTGACGCGTTCGACGGCCGACGCCGCGCGCAAGGGCGTATCGGCGCGGTCATCAAGGACAAATGGCGAATCGACGCGCGCCTCGGCACGGGCGGGATGGCGACGGTGTATGCGGCGACCCATCGAAACGGCAACCGCGTCGCCATCAAGATGCTCAACCTCGACTTTTCGCGCGACCCGAGCGTGCGCGCCCGATTCTTGCGTGAAGGCTACGTCGCCAACGCGGTCGGCCACGCCGGCGCCGTGAAGGTGCTCGACGACGACATCGCCGAGGACGGCTGCGCGTTCCTCGTGATGGAGCTGCTCGAAGGCGAGTCGCTCGAGGCGCGGCGCGAGCGCGTCGGCGGCAAGTTGCCGGTCGAGGAGGTGTTCACCGTCGGCGATCAGCTCCTCGATCTGCTCGCCGCAGCGCACCCGAAGGGCATCATCCACCGCGACATCAAGCCCGAGAACGTCTTCGTCACGCATGACGGCAGCGTGAAGCTCCTCGATTTCGGCATCGCGCGTATGCGGCAAGCGGGCGACTTCGAGCAGAACACCGGCACGGGGCTCATGATGGGCACGCCGGATTTCATGTCGCCGGAGCAAGCCACCGGCCGACCGGACGCGATCGACGCGCGCAGCGATCTCTGGTCGCTCGGCGCGACGATGTTCACGCTCCTCTCCGGCGAGTCGGTGCACGTGTCCGACAACCTCCGCGAGCACCTGATGGCGACCGCGACGCGGCCGGCGCGCTCGCTCATGCGCGCGGCGCCCGGGCTCATGCCGCAGCTCGTCACCGTCGTGGACCGCGCGCTCGAGCTCGACAAGACGCGGCGCTGGCCCGACGCGCGCGCCATGCAGGAGGCGCTGCGCTGGGCGTACAAGTCGCTCGCGTTCACGGACGTGCCGTCGAGCGGCGAGAGCGTCACGGTTCACATGGCGATGCCTTCAGAAATCCTGGACGAGGCCACGCGGGTCGAGCCCATGAGCATGAGCATGGATGCGGTGAGCGACGCGACGATCGCGCGGCCGCCCTCCGACGCCAAGGGCTACCCGCGCGAGGTCGCGCCACCGCCCGCGCCACGGACGCCCATTCCGACGACGGCCGCGCCCGGGACGCTTGCCCCGCCCACGCCGATGATGGCCAAACCGTCGCAGCCCCAGCAGCCGGTGCAGGTGCACACCCAGCGGCACATCGTGCCGCAACCGATGCCGCAAGCGCGGCCGGCGGAGTTGGCGGCGCCGGTCATGCCGCCGCCTCAACCGCCGCAGCCGCAGCCGCCGCCGCAGCCGCAGCCGCAGCCGCAGCCGCGCGCCCCGGGTTGGTACGGCCAGATGCCCCATGAGGAAGCGGGGTCGGCGCCGCAGATGAACCCGCACTATTTCCAGCCGACGCCGGGGCCGCAGAGGATGCCGCAGTCGCCGTCGACGCTGGGTGCGCAGTTCACCGATCCGCGCCAGAGCGGCTCCGGGACGGCGCCGAACCGCGGGCGCGGGCGTCTGGTCGTCGTCGGGCTCGTCGTCCTCATCGTCGCGCTCGGCGTCCTCACGACGCTGCTGCTCCTCTCGTGGACGCGCGCCTCGCCGAGCGATCACGCGCGCGCCGCGGCGACCGATTCGGGGCCTATGCCCTCGGGCGCCGTGCCGCCGGGCGGCTTCGGCGCGCAGCCGCCGGGGGCCGACGCCGGCGCGACGAAGTGAGCGGTTCTGGTAACGTACCCGTCGTGGCCGAGCCGCTCCTGGAGACGAGAGACGCGCGCGTCGACGTCGGCGGCGCGCCGCAGGTGGACGGTCTCACGCTGCGCACGACCGGCGCGCGCGTCGTTCTATTGGGCGGCTCGCTCGCGCTGTTCGACGCGGTCTCGGGCGTGCGGCGGCCCGCACGCGGGAGCGTGCTCGTGAACGGTGAGCCGGCGGAAGCCGCCCTCCGCAGCGCGCGCGTCGCCGGCGCGGCGCTCGATCCCGCGCTGCCGCCGGCGTGGACGCCGCGCATCTACGCGCGCTGGAGCGCGCGGCTCGCCGGGCACCACGCGAGCGTCGCGACGGCGCTTGCGGACGAGGCGATGGATCGGCTGGCGCTCGCGGCGCTGGCCGACCAGCCGCTCGGCAAGGCGCCGACCGCCGCGCGGCGGGCGGCCGTCCTCGCGGGCGCGCTCGCCACGGCCGCGCCCGTGATCGCGTTCGTCGACCCGACCGCCGGCCTCGCCGACGCGGCCGCGCGCGCGTTCGGGCGGGTCGTGGTGACTGCGCTCGCCGGGCGCGCGTGGCTGGCGTTCGCGCCGACGATGGCGCTCGGCGCGCCGCTCGCGCTCGAGGCCGACGAGGCGCTCGTCCTCGAGGGGTCGGAGGTCGCCGCGCAAGGCGCGCCGGGCGAGCTCGCGTCGCGCGAGCGGACGTTCTCGCTCAAGGTCGCCGGCGAGGTCGAGGCGCTCGCATCGGCCGTGGGGGCGCGCGGCGTAAAGGTGAAGCGCAGCGCGTCGGTCCTCGTCGTCGACCTCGGCGAGACGCTCACGACGCGCGACCTGCTGAGCATGGCGCTCGAGGCGCGCGCCGTCATCGTGGAGCTGAGCCCGCTCACGCGCGCGCTCGGCTGAGAGGCACCGCATGAAGGACAAGGACGACGACGACATGGTCAAGGGCTTCCCGGCGCCGCTCGCGCGCGCGGATCTCGGCGCCGGCCGGCTCGGCACCTACAGCGCGCTCGGCGCGGCCGCGGGCGCCTTGCCGTTGCCGTGGGTCCCGGACGCCGTCGCTCGCCGCATTCGCGGCGCGCTCGCGCACGACGTCGCGACGCGGCACGGCCTCTCGCTCACGCCGGAGGCGCGCAAGATCCTCGCAGAGCCGAGCGGCGTGGACGGCCCGCGCGGCTTCGCCGGTCACGCGCTTCAGTTCGTCGCCGTCAGGGTGCTCGGGCGCGTCGGCCCTCTCGGCCTGCTCGCGCCGCTCCGCAACGCCGCGCAGACGTTCGTGCTCGGTCACCTCATGCACCGCTACCTCACGAGCATGCGCGACGAGCGCAGCGTCCGCGTCGGCGTCGACGAAGCGCGCCGCCTCCGCCGCGCGATGGACCACGCGGTGCTCGCCGCGATCACCACGCCCGTCGGCCAAGATCCCGGCGCGCCGTCGCCAGGCGAGGACCTGCGCGACGCGACGACGGTGCTCACCGACGGCGTCATCATCGGCGCGGCGAGCCTTCCGGGCTGGGTGGTGCGGCGCCTCGAAGCGGCGTTCGACGACGTCCTGCCGCAGACGGCGTCGTGACGAGGGGAGCCGCTTCGAGCCCCGCCCACGCCGAGCGCGCAAAGGTCGCGCGCGCCAAGCGCGTCGTCGTGAAGATCGGCTCGCGCACGCTCGCCGGCGACGTGAGCGTGTACGCGCGCCTCGCGCACGCCATCGCCGCCGCGCACGCGGAGAAGCGCAGCGTCGTGCTCGTGTCCAGCGGCGCGATCGCGCTCGGGACGAAGAAGCTCGGCTACCGCGCGCGCCCGAAGGAGATGGCGAAGCTGCAGGCCGCGGCCGCCGCCGGTCAGAGCGTGCTGATGCGCGCGTACGAAGAGGCGCTCGGCGGCCTCGGCATCACGGTCGCGCAGGTGCTCCTCACGCACGCGGACTTGGCCGATCGCGTGCGCGCGAACAACGCGCGCGCCGCGCTCGCCGAGCTGCTCCTCGCCGGCGCCGTGCCGATCCTGAACGAGAACGACTCGGTCGCCGTCGAAGAGATCAAGTTCGGCGACAACGACCAGCTCTCGGCGATGGTCGCGCCGCTCGTCGACGCGGATCTGCTCGTGCTGCTGAGCGACGTCGAGGGCTTGCTCGACGCGAGCGGCGCGCGCGTGCCGCTCGTGCGCGACGTCGCGACGGAGGCGCTGCCGCTCGTGCGCGCGACGAAGAGCGCGGTCGGGACCGGCGGGATGGCGAGCAAGATCGAAGCGGCGCGCCAGGCGACGATGGCCGGGGCGCACGTCGTCATCGCGGACGCGCGCGCGCCCGCGGTGCTCGGCGACGTGCTCGCCGGCCGCGACGTCGGGACGCTCTTCTGCCCGAGCGGCGAGCGCCTCTCGGCGCGGCACCACTGGATCGCCTTCACGCTCCGCCCGCAAGGCGACATGGTGCTCGACAAGGGCGCGGTGCTCGCCGTGCGGGACAAGGGCAAGAGCGTGCTCGCCGTCGGCGTCCTCGGCGTGCGCGGCGACTTCCGCGAAGGCGACTCGGTGCGCCTCATCGGCACCGACGGCGCCGAGATCGGCCGTGGCCTCTCGCGGTGCTCGGCGGCGGCGGCGGCGGCCCGCGCCGGCCATGAGGCCGAGGTGCTCGTCCACCGAGACGATCTCGTCCTCACGCGCTGACACGCGCGGGCGTGCGAGAAAAGCGAATTGGAGAGCAATCGGCGGGAAGCCGGCCGGCCGCGGACGGCGCATGAATGAGGGTATGCACGACATGATCGCGGAGAGGGCAACGAGGCGCGGGGCGTTCGCGAGCGACGGGGCGCGCTGGGAGGCGGTGCGGGCGCGGGCGCGCGGGGCCGACGGCGCGTTCGTGTACGGCGTGGAGACGACGGGCGTGTTCTGCCGTCCCTCGTGTCCGTCGCGCGCGGCGCTTCGCAAGAACGTCCGCTTCTTCGACGCGCCGGCGGCCGCGGCGCGCGCCGGCTTCCGCGCCTGCAAGCGATGCGCGCCGACCCACGACGATCCGCGCGACGTCGCCGCCGCCCGCATCGTCAAGGCGTGCCGCCTGCTCGAGGGCGGCGAGGTCGCGCGGACCGCGGACGTCGCCGCGGCGGTCGGAATGAGCACGTTCCACTTTCAGCGCGCCTTCAAGAGGCAGGTCGGCGTGACGCCGCAGGCCTACCGGCGCCGCGTCGTCGCCGAGCGCGCGAAGAGCGGGATCACCGGCGCGTCGTCGGTCACCGCCGCGCTCTACGACGCGGGCTACGCCTCGAGCAGCCGCTTCTACGACGCCGCGGCGCGCGAGCTCGGCATGGCCCCGCTGCGCGCCCGCGCCGGCGCGCACGGCGAGCGCGTGAGCTACGTCGTGCGCCGCTGCGCGCTCGGCGCGAT
Source organism: Myxococcales bacterium (assembly GCA_043785185.1). Taxonomy (GTDB): domain Bacteria; phylum Myxococcota_A; class Polyangia; order Polyangiales; family Polyangiaceae; genus JANYHK01. The sequence continues at coordinate 1,454 of JAYVXL010000776.1, read as the reverse complement.
CCTCGTCGCGTGGACGGCGCGCGGGGTCTGCGACGTGCGCTTCGGCGATCACGCAAAGGACGCGGTCGTCGGCGTGCGGCGACGCTTTCCGCGCGCGACGCTCGAGCGTGCAGGCGCGCCGCGATGGGTCGACGCGGTGGTCGGTGCCGTCGACCGCCCGCGCGCCCTCGACGTGCCGCTCGACATCGAAGGCACCGCATTCCAAGAGCGCGTATGGAGCGCGCTCCGCCGCATCCCCGCCGGCGCGACGCGCACGTACGCCGAGGTCGCGGCCGCCATCGGCGCGCCCGCCGCGCACCGCGCCGTGGCCGCCGCGTGCGCGCGCAACACGCTCGCCGTCGTCGTGCCGTGCCACCGCGTCGTCCGCAAAGGCGGCGCGCTCGCCGGCTACCGCTGGGGCGTCGCGCGCAAAAAAGCGCTGCTCGACCGCGAGCGCGCCGCGAGGGGCTGAGCGCGCCGCGCGACCGAAGGATCGCGCGTTACGGCGTGGGCGGAGGCCCTTGCACCGGTCCGCGCTTGCTCGGCGGCAGGTTCAGATCGAACGGCACGGCATCCCGCGAGAGCGTGTCCGAGGCCTGCGTGAGCATGTCCGGCCGCACCGCGACGTCCACGGGCCGGCCGCTCACCGACCCGTGGCAGTTGCCGCACAGCCCGTCGAAGAACTCGCGACGGAACGACTGGTGCGCCGTCTCGCCGGGGTAGAAGACGAACGACTCCTTCTGGTAGCGCGGCGCGCCCTTCGCCCGCGAGCCGTCCGTCTCCGGCAAATGGAAGAGGACGGGGACGCCGCCCGGCAGCTTGAAGTGCGACGACGAGTCCGCGGCGACGGGCACGTTGCCGAGCAATCGCCGCCGAACGTAGACCTTGCCGAACGCGTCGCTCACGACGTTCGCGCCGCCGGCCTCGAAGCTGGTGACGGCGCTCTCCGGCGGCAAATCCTCGTAGAGGTCGAACGCGCCGAGCTTCTCGACGGTGCGCCCGGTCGGCGTGTTCTGGAAGAGCAGCGACGCGAGGGCCGCGCTGTCGAGGACGTACACGTCCGCCGCGCCGCCGCCCTCGCTCACCTGCGTGTGGCCGTTCGGCTCCTCGAGGCTCGATTTGAAGAGCCCCTTCGGCGGCCGCGCGTAGACGGCGACGGCCTCGACCTCGGCGCTCCCGGGGTCGCCGAGGAGCCGCGTCTTGCCGCCGGTGACGGGGTCCATCACGTACAGATCGTAGTCGCCGCCGAACGCCGCGAGATCGGTCGCGGCGCCCCAGCTCACGAGCATCTTCGCGCCCGGCAGCGCGGCGGGCGACGTGTACACGCCGCTCGTCGTCGTCTTCACGTGCCCCGACGCGCCCGGGTCCGGCAGCTTCAGCGAGTGCAGGAAGAACTGCGGCTCGGGCGACATCGGCGCGTTCGGATCGATGACGCCCGGGTCGACGAGGTAGTCCGCCGGATCGCCGCTCGTGAA
>JAYVXL010000775.1:0-3580 GCA_043785185.1 Myxococcales bacterium | reverse complement strand
CACCTCCTCGGGGTCGAGCCCCGACGCCACGAGCGCCGCGTCGGCGTCGACGCCGAGGCCGCGCACCGTCGCCACGACCGCGCGAAAAAAGCCCTTCGCCGCGGGGGGCTCCGCTCCGTGGCGGCCGCCCGCCGCGAGGGTCGCCGCGGCCGCGTGCGTCGTCGCCGCCGTCGCCTGCCCGGTGATGGCGAGCTTGGCCTGCTGCGCGAACAGGAGCGCCAGGTCCGCCGGCCCAGGTACGCTGCCGTACGCGGCGCGCGCGGCCTCTCTGAGCGCGGCGCGCATGTCGGCCGCGTCCGCCCAGCGGTCCTCCGCCTGGAGCGCGAGCGCGCGGTCGATCACGGCTGCGATCTCTTGCGGCACGTCGGCGAGCACGTCGCGGATCGGCTGCGCGGATCGCGTCGCGGCGAGCACGAGGAACTGCGCCGCGCCCTCGGCGAGGTGCACCGTGCGGCCGGTGGCGGCGGCGAACGCCGTCGCGCCGAGCGCCCACAGATCGGCGCGCGGTCCGACCGCGCTCTTCTGCGCGAGCGCCTGCTCGGGCGCCATGAACGCCGGCGTTCCCAGCACGGCGCCTGCCGCCGTCGACATTCCGCCCGCGAGCGCGGAGTCGTAGACGCGCGCGATGCCGAAGTCGAGGAGCACGACGCGCCCGTCGTGGCCGATGAAGACGTTCGCCGGCTTGATGTCGCGGTGAACGACGCCGGCGACGTGCGCCGCTTCGAGGACGTCGAGGACGCGGAGCGCCATCGCGACGACGGCGCGCACGGGCAGCACGCCTCCGATCCGATCGGCGAGGAGCTCCACCGAGGCGCCCTCCAGCAGCTCCATGACGATGTACGCCTCGCCCTCGGGCGTCGACTCGTCGTCGACGACGCGGACGGCGCCGGGGTGATGGATCGAGTTGGCGATGTACCCCTCGCGCAGGAAGCGCGCGCGTACGTCGCTGCGCAGCGCGTACTCCGCGTGGAGCACCTTCACCGCGAAGACGGCGGCGTTGCGGTGGGTCGCGCGGTACACCGCCGCCATGCCGCCGAGCCCGAGGAGCGCGTCGAGGCGGTATTTGCCGCCGAGCGTCGTGCCGATGCGGGCCCGCGCGCGCGCGAGCTGCTCTTGATCCACCGACGTCCTGCCCGCCACCTGTCGATTCTAGGGCAAATCTCAAACGTGGCGCTCGCCTTCTCGTGGGCGCGCGGTTCGCGCGCGTCGCGCCGCCGTCAGTCGCCGTCGTCCTCGTCGTCCGCCCGGCGCTCCTCCTTCGGGAAGAGCGCCGGATCGAGCGACTCCTGCAGCGCCAGCAGCGACCCGACGTTCTTGAAATGCAGCTTCCGCAGGCGCGACGAGACGCCGGCGTGCTGCCCGAAGAGCTCGGCGAGCCAGCGGCCGGCGATCGCGTCGGAGACGAGCGGCTCCACGAGCTCGTCCGGGAGCAGGAAGTCGTCGAGGCTCCGCGACTCCGCCAGGTGCGCGAGCTTCGGTCGCGGCAGCGTGCGCGCGCGCTGGAGCGCCGCCTCGAGCGCGTCGCGCGTTTGGGTCGCGACCCGGCGGAGCGCCTGCACGTCCGCCGCGCTCAGCTCGGCGCCGGAGTTGAGCAGATCGACGATCGAGCCGATCGGTCCCTCGTAGACCGAGAGGCTGCCGAGCATCTGCTGGACGGCGACGAGAAAGCGGTAGCGGAGCACGAGCTCGCTCTGCCTGGCGAGATCGACGCGCGCGCAGGCGTAGTGGTAGCGGAAGAGGCGCTCATCGCCGTTCTTCAGCTTCGCGACGACGTCCTCCATCTCGGCGTCGACCGCGCCCTCGAGCGCGAGGATCTCCTTCTGGGTGCGCGGCGCACCGCGGAACTCGAGCGTCTTGTTCCGCAGCTTGCCGCCGTTCTTGAGCATGCCGACGGCGCGCTGCTGCGCGCCGAGATCGTCGAACTTCTTGGTCAACGCGGCGAGGCCGTCGCCCGCGAACGCCGCGGCCTCCGCGCGCAGCGCGGCGACGTCGAGCTCGCCGCCCTCGGCCCGCGCGTCCAGGTCCTTCACCTGCGCCTCGAGGTCGCCGGGCGAGACGACGCGGTTCTCGTAGAGGCCGTGGTAGTGCTCGGCCTGCCGCATCTCGCCGCGCTCCTCTTCGATGAGCGCCTCGACCTCCTTCGCGGCGAGCGGCGCGGCGGGCTCGATGCCCATCGCGGCGTACGCCGTGCGCGTCATCGATCGGCGCACGCCCTTCGGATCGCGAAACAAGGACCACGCCGGCCGCGTGTCGGGCGGCGACGCGACGTACGGCGACTTCGCGGCGGCCTCACGCTCGTGGTGCGGCGGGTGGCTCTCCCACAGGCTCGAGACCTGCTCGCCGCCCGCGCGAAAGTGCAGCGCCGGTCCCGGCCTGTAGCGCGTGAGGATCGCCTCGAAATGGGCGCGCGTCTCGGCGTCCTTGGAGATGAGCTCGTCGATGCGCCGAAGCGAGCGCGCTTGGTGGTAGAAGACGTCGCGCGTGAGCTTGCCGTGCTCGGAGACCGAGCGGAGGCCCGTGAGCGCGTCGCCGAGCGCGAGCTGCGCGCGCTCCGACTTCCAGAGGCCGCTCACGATCGCGTCGCTCCCGGCCAGGCGCACCGCGTTGGCGTCGGCGTCGAACTCCATTTGCCGCGAGAGCGAGAGCTTCGCGAGGTTCAGCCCCTTCCACCCGACCCCGAGGATCTTGCGGATGCACCACACGACGCCGGCGATGATCCACGCGGGGAAGCTGATGCGAAGGTCCATCCGCTGCCAGCCGCGGAGCGCCTCGTCCCATTTGTCGCGCCCGAGCACGAGGTTCGCGACGACGCCGTTGGCGACGTAGACGTAGCGCCCGAGGCGCATGCTCGCCTGGGAAAAATGGCCAAATTCGTGCGCGAGCACCGCCTTGAGCTCAGCGACGTCGAGCGCGTTCACGAGGCCGAGGCCGAGGACGAGGCTCTTCTTCACCGGCCACACGAGCGACAGGAGCGACTGCGGGTACATGACCGCGGCGTTGACGTCGTGGGAGAGGTAAACCTTCTTGGGCAGCGTGGCGCCGGCGTCGCTCGCGAGCCGCCGGAGGAACGCGAAGAGGCGCGGCTGCGTCTCCTCGGTGATCTCGACGAGGTGCTCGTCGTCGAACTTCCGGCGATGAAAGAGTCCCTTCACGAGGAAGAGAAAGAGCATCGCCGCCGTGATGACGAGCGCGATGTTGAGGATCACGCCCCGGCCCCGCAGCCAGCCAATCTCGGTGATCGACGCGACGACGAGCCACCCGAACGCGGCGAGCAGGCCGACGTAGAACGCGACGAACGCGAGCAGCGCGGCGAGCACGAGCGCGACGCGCAGCTTGTAGCGCGTCGTCGCGGCGGGCGGGGCGAGTCCACCGTCGGGCCCCGGCGGGTAGTACGCGCTCTCGGGCGCCTCCTCGATGCTGCTCGGCGGCGCGAGCTCGCTGCTCGGAGGGGCCTCGCTTCGAGGAGGTACGCTGTCGAATTCGGGCTGCGCGTCGCTCACGGGCGAATCGTACGAGGACTCGTGCGCCGAGGAAAAGGGCCGCCGGAAAAGGGCGCCGACGATCAGGCCGCGGCACGCAC
>JAYVXL010000774.1:0-3582 GCA_043785185.1 Myxococcales bacterium | reverse complement strand
GAGAGCGCCGAGGGGCGCATTTTCAGCGGGCGCGAGGGCAAGGCGCGCGGCCTCGTGGACGAGATCGGCGGCCTCTCGGCGGCGCTCGCGCGCGCGCGCAAGCTCGCGAGCCTGCCGGACGACGCGGGCGTGCAGGTCGTCGGCGCGAAGGCGTCGTTCCTCGACGCGCTCGACCCGACCGGGAGCGACTCGGAGGAGCGCGCGGCGGCGCTCGCGCGCGCGCAGCAGGCCGCGCCGGGGAGTCCCATGAGCGCGCTCGAGGACGCCGCCCCCGACGTCGCCCCGTTCGCCGCGAGCCTCCTCCCGCTCGCCGAGGGCGAGCGCGCGGCCGTCGCCGTGCCGTTCGCGCTCGTCGTCCGCTGACGCCGAGGCGCGTGGGCGTTGGCTCGGCTATTTCGCGACGACGCCGAGGACGTTCGGCAGCTCCCAGAACTCCAGGTTGTCGTCGCGGCGAAGGAACGTCTTCTCGTAGTCGCCGATCGCGCGCACGTCGACGCCGCCGGCGTGCACGTAGAGCGACGCCTCGGGGCCGCCCTCGACGTAGAACATCTGCGCGATGCGCAGCTCCGGCGCGGCGACGAGCTTGGCGAACTCCGTCATCGCGTAGGGCGCGCGCGAGTGGGCGAAGACGACGCGTCCGTCCTTGTCCACGCCGATCGACGCCGCGCTGAAGACGCGCGGCTCTTTCCACGCGAGCGGGCGCCCGTCGCAGTCGAGGAGGCGGTAGTTCTGGAAGACCACCGCGTAGTCGGCGCGGAGCTTCGCGACGTCCGCGCCCGGGCAGTCGCGCCCGACGGCCGCGACCGGCGGCAGGTCGGCGCGGCGCGGTGAAAACGCGAAATAGCCGCCCATTTTCGTCAGCTCGTGCGCCTGGTTCACCGACGCGCCGTTGATCATGAGGCCGACGCTCTGGCCGGACGGCTCGTACATCGACGCGTTCACGACGGCGACGAGGCCAAAGTCGCGGGCCCACTCGGGCGCCCTTCGCGGTCGCCCTTCGGTCTTCGCGTTGAGGAGGCGAAGCGTGTACGCCGCGAGGTCCACGCGCAGGAGCGTCACGGTTCCCGCGCTCTCGACGGTGAGACCGAGCGGCGTCTTCGGGCGCTCGGCGGCGTCGGGGGAGGCGAGCGCCGCCGGCGCGGCGACCGACGACGAGGCGACGGCCGCCGCGCCGTCGCGTCGATCGCGGCAGGCGAGCGTCAGGAGCGTCACGAGCGTCAGGAGCCCGGCAATGCCCGCGGCCGCCGCGACGCCGCGCGCGTGGAGCTCGGGCCGGGTCCGCACCGGGGGCACTCTAAATCAGGGCGCGAAGGCGGGCTCCACAATCTCGCGTAGTTCCGCGCCACTGCGATAAAGTGTGGCAGAGATGGACGGGCCGACGACAGAGGGAGCGCCGAAGACCGAGGGGGAGGCGCCCTCCACGAAGGTCGAGACGCTTCCGCCGCCGGAGTGGACCGGCCCTTCGGTGGCGGCGCGCGCGCGGACTCCGAACGCGCCGCCGCCGCTGCTACGGCGCACGGGGCGGCGGGCGGAGGAGGCGCGTCTGCGCGCGCGGCTCGAAGAGGCCAGGAGCGCCACGGAGCGAGCGCCGATGCGCCGGCTCGCCGTCGAGCTCGCGTACCTCCTCGCGGGGCGCGGGCATGATCTCGACGAGGCCGCCGCGCTCGCGCACGAGGCGCTCGCGGCGGGCGAAGGGGACGAGCTGCTCCTGGACCTCGCCGGGTGGCTCGAGCAGCTCGGCGAACCGGGTCTCGCGGCGTCGGAGCTGCGAAAGCTCGCCGCCGCGAGGCGGGGTGAGCCTGAGGTGGCGGCGCCGCTGCTCGTGCGCGTCGGCGTGATGCACGCGCGCGCAGGGGACGCGGTCGGGGCGGACGAGGCGTTCGCCGAAGCGGCGGAGCTCCTGCCGACGAGCGCGCACGCATGCGAGCTCGTCGGCACGCTGTCGGCGTGGGCGCCCGAGATCGTGCCGCGCCGGGCCGCGGCGTCCGCGTACGTCGAGGCCGCGGCGCGGCGCGCGGCTGCCGGCGAAACTGGCAAGGACGCCGCGCTCGAGAATCTCGAGCGCGCGCTCGAAGCGGACGCGACGCACGAGCCTGCGGCGCGCGCGCTTGCGGCGGCGCTGACGGCGCAGGGGCGGGCCGCTTCGGCCGACGAGGTGTGGCGCGCGCACGCCTGCGCGGTGGCGGTCGAGAGCCCCGCGCACGCGCGCGCGATCCACGCGCTGCGGCGACGCGAGGCGGTGGGCGCGGGGGACCTCGCGCGGGCGCTTGGCGCGGCGCTCGACGAGGGGCTCGACGCGGCGGAGGGTGAGGACGCCGAGCGCTTCGACGAGCTGCTCGTGCGCGCGGGCCTGTTCGAGGTGCTCGCCGAGCGCCTCGGCGTGCGCGCGGAGCGCACCGCCGATGGCGTGGAGCGCGCGCGGCTTCACGCCGCGCTGGCGCGCCTCTGGGAGGGCCCGCTCGCGAGCCCCGGCCGCGCCGCGCTCGCGCACGCCGACGCCGTGGCCGCGTCGCCCGGGCATGAGGAGTCGACCGCGTCGCTCGCGGCGTACGCGACGGCCGCGCGCGATCCGGCGCCGCTCGTCGACGGCCTCGCCCGCGCCATCCGCGGCGACGACGGCGGCGACGCCGCGCTGCGCGCCGGACGCCTCGCGAGCGCGCGCGCGTTGGCGGAGACCGCGCTGGAGCTCGGCCTCGCCGGCGTCGCCGCGTGGGCGTTCGAGCAGGTGCTCATCCTCGCCCCGGGCGACGCGCCGGCGCGCGCAGGGACGAAGCGCGTTCAAGCCGCGCTGAACGAGCGCATCGGCGAGCTCGTTCGCGTGCGTGACGGGATCTCGTCGAGCCACGAGACCACGCGGGTCGCGGCGCTGCGCACCATCGTGGGCATCCTCCGCGGCCTGCCCGGTGACGCCGACATCCTCGAGGAGATGCTGGAGGAGCTGGCGCGGGTGCGACCGGACGAGCCCCAGCTCGCGCTCGAGGCGGCGCGCCTGGCGGCGCGGCGCGACGACGTCGCAAAGGCGAGCAAGCTGGCGCGGGCGGTGGCGGACGACGGGGCGGTAGCCATCGACGTGCGCGTCGAGGGTGGGCTGCTGCTGGCCGGCCTCGCGCGCACCGCGGGCGACGTCGGCGACGCGAGCCGCGCGACGCGGGAGCTTCTCGTGGCCGCGCCGCGGCGCCGGGACGTGGCCGCCGCCGCGTGGGCGAACGCCGCCCTCGCCGGTGACGCGCAGGCTCGCGCGCTTGCGCTCCGCGAGCTCGGCGCCGGCGCCCCACCGCGCATCGGTGCGGTGCTCCTCGCCGTCGCGGCGCGCGAGCTGGCGGCCTCCGGGGAGCTCGACGAGGCGCGCCGGGTCGCCGAGGGCGCGTGCCAGGCGGACCCCGAAGGGCCGCGCGCCCTCGCCGCGCTCGCCGACGTGCTGGTGCGCGCGCGCGGCCGCGGCGAGAAGCTCGAGCGGGGCGACGCCGCGGTCCTCGAGCGGGCGATGAAGGCCGCCGTCCCCACCGGCGCGACGGCCGAGACGCTGGCCGCCGTCTTCGAGGAGCTGGGGGAGCTCGGCCACGCCGTCGCGTGGACGCAGCG
>JAYVXL010000773.1:0-3586 GCA_043785185.1 Myxococcales bacterium | reverse complement strand
CCCTCCGTCCCCTCCCCCATCGCCGCCTCCGCCTCCCTCGCCGGCGTCGCCCGGCGCGCCGATCCCGATGGCCTTCGGGTCCGGCGGCCACGCGGCGGTCGTCCCCCTCGCGCAGCCCAGCGGGCGCGGCTCCCCCGCGAGCGTCCGCGACACGCTCACCGGCTACGCCGGCGGCAACCTGCGCCCGAGCGATCTCGGCGCGAGCGCGCCGTACGGCCTGGGCGAGGTGCACCTCCTCGCGTTCGACCCGACGTCGCCGGCGGCGCTCGAGGACGGCTGGTCGCACGGCCGCGTCCTCGAGATGATTGGCCGCGCGTGGGAGCGCCGCGCGACGATCGCGTTTCCGCACGGCGCCGGCGAGCGCACCGACTACCGCCTCGACGAGATCCGCCGCGCGCTCGACCCGAACGAGAACTTCCGTCCCGGCCTCGGCGCGTCGGCGGTCTTGCTCCTCCTCTATTCCATCTTCGTCGGGCCGGTCGCCTTCTCGCGGGCGATGAAGAAGGGCAAGCCGCTGCGGGCGCTCGCGTGGGCGCCGCTGCTCAGCGCCGCCGCGTTCGGCGCGATCGTCCTCGTCGGCTTCGCGAGCAAGGGCTGGCGCGGTCGCGCGCGGCACATCGCGCTGGTGGAGGCGGGCGCAGGCGTGACGCGCGGCACCGTGCGCCGCTACCGCGGCCTCTTCTCGAGCGAGACGCAGTCGCTCACCGTGCGCGCGACCGATCGCTGGAGCGTGCTCGACGTCGCGAGCGCCGACTCCAGCTCCCAGACGAACGCGGTCCTCCGCGTCGATCGCGACGGCGCGTCGCTCGAGAACCTGACGAGCCTCCCGTGGCAGACCGTCGTGATCCGCGAGGACGGCTTCGTCGACTGGAAGGGCGCCATCAGCGTCCTCGCCAACGCCGACGGCAGCGCGGACGTCGTCAACCGCTCGGGGCACCGCGTCCGCGACCTGATGGTGTGGCTCCCCGGCAGCGGCGTGAGCTGGTTCGCCGAGTTGAACGACGGCGCGCGGGTCCGCTCGTCCGCGGGCAAGCAAGTGCTCGCGCCGACCGCGCGGCACCACTCGACCAGCGGCACCCGCACGGTGCACGCGATGGGCGCGCACGACATCGGCTTCGCCGCCACCGCGCGCTCCGACGGACACCTCACGAAGGCGTGGAGCCCGTTCGAGACGGCGGCGACCGAGGCGGTCGACTGGTGGCCGGACGAGCTGCCCGTCGCGATGGGCGAGCTCGTCGGCGTCGAGAAGGCGCCGCGCGACTCGGGCCTGGCGCTCGAGAGCGAGGTCGTCCTCTTCCGCGTCACCGGCTACGGAGGCACGCCATGACGCAGCCCGCGCAGCCCGCGCTGGCCGAGGCGGCCGCGACGGCCGACGCCACGCAGCCCGTCGCGGCCCTCGCGGCGCCGCCGGCGATCCGCGTGCGCCACCTGTGGCACCGCTTCGGCCGATTCGACGTGCTGCGAGACGTGTCGTTCGACGTTCAAGCGGGGGAGATCTTCGGCTTCATCGGCCCCAACGGCGCGGGGAAGACGACGACGATCCGCGTGATGACGACGCTCCTGGAGCCCATGGCCGGGCGCGTCGAGGTCGACGGCCTCGACGTGACGATCGACCCCGCGAGCGTGCGCAAGGTCATCGGGTACATGCCCGACCACGCCGGCGTCTACGAGCGCGTGACCGTCCGCGAGTACCTCGAGTTCTTCGCCGACGCCTACCGCGTGCCCACCGCCGGCACGACGTACGCCGTCGTCGACGCGGTGATGGAGCTCACCGATCTCACGAAGCTGCGCGACAAGCTCGTCGTCACGATGAGCAAGGGCATGAAGCAGCGCCTACAGCTCGCGCGGACGCTCCTTCATGATCCGAAGATCCTCATCCTCGATGAGCCCGCGAGCGATCTCGACCCGCGCGCGCGCATCGAGATCCGCGATCTGCTCGTCGAGCTCCGCGCGATGGGCAAGACGATCTTCCTCTCGAGCCACATCCTGACCGAGCTCGCGGACGTGTGCACCAGCGTCGCGATCCTCGAGCGGGGGCGGCTCATCGTCGCGGGCCCCATTCACGACATCGCGCGGCGGCTCGAGCTCGCGGCCGCGCAGCCGGCGATCCCGGCGCAGCCCGCCGTCGGCCCCTCGAGCGCGCACGGGCCGTTCGTGCCGGCCGCCGCGTATCAAGCCGCGCCGACGCCGCGGGCGTTGGCGGTCCCGCGGCGGCGCGCGAAGCTGAGGGTGCTCGCGCCGTCGGACGCGGTGGCCGCCACGCTCGCGCCGCTGCCGAACGTCGTCGGCGTGGAACCTGGGCCCGGCGGCACGGTCATCGTGACGTACGTGGGCGAGGACCCGTCGCTCGCCGGCGTGGTGCGCGCGCTCGTGATGGCGGGCGCGCCCGTCGTCGGCGTCGAGCCGGAGCGCAACGAGCTCGAGCGCATTTTCCTCGAAGTGACGAAGGGAGAGGTCCAATGACCGCCGCGACCGCTGCGGCCCCCGGCCCCGGCCCTGGCGCCCCGCAGGGCGAGCCGGCGACGCGGCAAGCGCCGCAAACGGGCTTCTTTCGCCGCCTCTTCCGCGAGCCCAACGCGATCTTGATGCGCGAGCTCCGCCAGTCGACGCGCCTCGGCCGCACGCCGTGGGTGCTCTTCGGTCTGACGTTCTTCATCTCGCTGCTCATGTGCTCCATCGGCGGCATCGCGACCGCGGACAACTCGAGCCCCGCGCAGCTCGGCGGCGGGCTCTTTCAGGTCTTCTTCTCGCTCGCCTACCTCGTCGTCGTCATCGGCGGTCCCACCATCGCCGCCAACAGCATCGCGTCGGAGCGCGAGGGGCGGACGTGGGAGGCCGTCCTCTTGAGCGGCCTGTCGCCCAGCGAGATCGCGCGCGGGAAGTTCCTCGCCGCGTACACCACGATCGCGCTCTACATCGTGGTGCTCGCGCCCGTCGGCGCGCTGTCGTTCCTCTTCGGCGGCGTGACCGCGATGGAGGTCGTCGTCGCGTTCGCGTTCCTCTTCCTGATCGCCGCGCTCGCGGTCGCGTTCGGCCTCGCGGTGAGCTCGCTCATGTCGAGCCTGCGCGGCGCGATCGTGGTCACCCTGATCCTCGCGATCTGCATCGGGCCGCTCCTCTATTCGATGTTCGGCTTCGGCGCGTCCTTCGCCGTCCACCGGATTTGGGACGAGGTGCCAGGCGGCTTCCCGATCTGGCTCCCCCTCGCCTACTCGCGCGCGACGTTCGGGCTCGACTACGTGCTCGTCCTCGGCGTCTTGCCGGTCCTCCTCGTGGTCGTTCCCGCGTGGTTCCTCTACGAGACGACGATCTCGAACCTCAACGGCGAGGCCGACGACCGCTCGACCGGCCTCAAGCGCTGGTTCACGGTCACGACGCCGCTCATCGCGATCGCCGCCACCCTACCGAGCCTCCTCTCCGAGTCGGACTCCGATCGGGTCGGCTTCGCCGTCGCGGGCGTGTCGCTCCTCTTTCTGCACGGCGCGTTCTCGGCGACGCTCTTCGCGTTCGAGCCGCTGGGGCCGTCGCGGCGCGTGCGGATTCACTGGACGCGCACGTCCGCCGGGCCGCTCCGCCGCTTCTTCGG
>JAYVXL010000772.1:0-3587 GCA_043785185.1 Myxococcales bacterium | reverse complement strand
CCTCGCGGACGTCGAAGTAGAACTTGATCTTGGGCTCGGTGCCGCTCGGGCGCGCGATGATCCGGCTTCCGCCCTCGAGCTCGTAGGCGAGCACGTTCGACGGCGGCAGGGCGAGCGGCGAGGTGCGGCCGTCGGCGGCGGTGCGCGTCTGCGCCTCGAAGTCGCGGACGGCGAGGACGGCGTGGGCGCCGACTTCGGTCGGCGGGGCGGCGCGCAGCTTGGCCATCATCGCCTTGATCTGCGCAGCGCCGTCCGCGCCCTTCATCGTGAGGTTGACCTGCGAGCTCACGAAGAGGCCGTATTTTCGGTAAATCCGCTCGAGCGCGCCGAGCACAGTCTCCCCCTTCGCCCGCAGCTCCGCGGCGAGGCCCGCGAAGACGAGCGCCGCGCTGATGCCGTCTTTGTCGCGGACGACGTCGCCCACGGTGTAGCCCAGCGCCTCCTCGTAGCCGAAGACGAACGCGTGCCCCTCGCGCTCGAGGTCCATCGCGCGGTTGGCGATCCACTTGAAGCCGGTGAGCGTCTCCTCGTACCGGACGCCGAGCGTCGCAGCGATGTGACCGAGCATCGGCGACGAGACGATCGAGGCGAGGACGAGCGGTTTGTTCGGCAGCGGGCGCTCGGTCAAGAGGTAATGACCGAGGACCACGCCGACCTGGTTTCCCGTGAGCTGCTGGAAGCCGGTCGCCGCGGCCCCGAGCGGGACGGCGACGGCGAGGCGGTCGGCGTCGGGATCGTTGGCGAGCACGAGGTCCGCCTTCTCTTTTCGCGCGAGCGCGAACGAGAGATCCATCGCGCCCTTCTCCTCGGGGTTCGGGAAGGCCACCGTGGGGAACGCCCCGTCCGGCGCGTTCTGCTCGGGGACGGGCACGAAGCGCGCGTAGCCGGCCTCCGCGAACGCGCGCGCCGCGAGCTTGCCGCCGACGCCGTGCATCGGCGTGTAGACGACGGTGAGGCTGCGATCGCCGCGCGCGCGCGGGGGGGGCGGCGCGTCGAGCGCGAGGATCGCGTCCAGGTACGCGCGCTCGGTCTCCTCTCCCAAGTCCACGACGAGTCCTTTGGCGCGGGCGGCATCGACCTCGAGCCGCGGGACGTCCTTCGCCATGGGCGCACGCGCGATCGCGGCGGCGATGCCCTTGTCGACCGGCGGCACGATCTGCGCGCCGTTGCCCCAGTACGCTTTGTAGCCGTTGTACTCGGGCGGGTTGTGGCTCGCGGTGACCATGACGCCCGCGCGCGCGCTGTGGTGCCCGATGGCGAACGCGGTGAGCGGCGTCGGCGCGTAGTCCGTGAAGAGCAGCACCTTGATGCCCGCGGCGGCGAGGACGCCGGCTGTGTCCGCGGCGAACTCGCGGCTCATGTGCCGCCCGTCGAAGCCGATGACGACGCCGCGCGCCGCGACGTCGGGGACGTTCTCCTTCAAATACGCCGCGAGGCCCCACGTCGTTCGCAGGACGACGGCGCGGTTCATACGGTTCGGCCCCGCGCCGAGGACGCCGCGGAGGCCCGCCGTGCCGAACTCGAGCGCGCCGGCGAAGCGATCGGCCAGATCCGTCGCGGCGAGGTCCGGCGCGCCCAAGAGCGCGCGGAGCTCGGCCTGCGTGGCCGGGTCGGGGTCGCCGGCGAGCCAGTCGCGCGCGCGCGCGGGGAGGTCTTGGTCGAGGGAGGCGGGCGAGGGTGAAGAGGTCATGGCCCGCACGGGGTACCGCAAAAGCCGCGCGGGCGCACGCGCGCGCGTGCAATGATGACGGCGGCCATGCTTCGCCACGTGCTCCGGCGCGTCCTATGGGCGATCCCGACGCTGTTCGGGGTGAGCCTCGTCGTCTTCTTCGTGACGACGCTCCTCCCCGACCCGGCCGGCGAGGACGCCGACGCGACGCTCAGCCTGCTCGAGCTCGACCCGTTCCGATTCGACGAAATCGACGAGAAGCGGCGCCAGCACTTCCTCGACCTCCCGCGCTTCTTCAACGCGCGGCCGACCGACGTGCGCACGCGCGCGGAGGCGGCGCTCGCGCACGTGGGCGAGGGCGACGCGTCGGCGGCGCTCGCCGCCCACCGCCTCGTGAAGATGGGGGGCGCGGCGCTGCCGTACGTGCTGCCGAAGCTCGACAACCTGCCGCCCACCCAGCGCGGGCGCGTCGCCGTGGCGCTCGCGCCGATCGCCGAGCGGATGAAGCTCGGCGACGTCGCGACCCTCGGCGATCCCGAGCACGCGGCGCTCTTCTGGCAGCGCTTCTGGGAGGACCGCGCGCTCGACTTCACCGCGCCGGCGGTGCGCCGCGCCGTCCACCGACTGGTCCTCCACGGCACCGACATCCGCGAAAAGGACCTCGTCCTCGTCGACACGTTCGCGCTCGCGGAGACGTTCGCGGCGATGCTCACGACGACCGACCGCGAGGCGCTCCACCGACTGACCAGCCTCGCCGCGCACGCGACCGGGCGCGGCAAGCGGATTCGCGTGGACGCGAGCGACGCCGACGTCGAGCGCGCGCTCGCCGACTGGCGCGCGTGGTGGTTCATCCACCGCGCCGACTACGACGAGCTCGCGGGCGCCGAGCGCCTCGCCGGCAGCATCACCGAGACCCGCTACGGCCGCTGGATGCTCGGCGCCGCGCGCGGCGAGCTCGGCCTGTCCACGCGCGACGGCGAGCCGATCACGCGCAAGCTCTTCGCGCGCGCGCCGCTCACGCTCGGCCTCACGGCGCTCGCGATGCTCCTGTCGTACGCCCTCGCGATCCCGCTCGGCGTCATCGCCGCGTGGCGACGCGGCACCGCCGTCGACACGACGCTCGCCGTCGTGCTCTTCGCGCTGTACTCGATGCCGACGTTCCTCGTGGCGGAGATCCTGTCGCACGGGCTCGGCATGGCCGCCGGCCCCGGCGAGGCCGTGTCCGCCTCGTGGTCGCTCGCGGCGCCGGTGCTCGCGCTCTCGGCCGGCTCGCTCGCCACGCTGTCGCGCTACCAGCGCGCGTCGATGCTCGACGTCATCGGACAAGACTACGTGCGGACGGCGCGCGCGAAGGGGCTGAGCGCGTTTCGTGTCGTCGTCGTGCACGCGCTCCGCAACGCCACGCTGCCGACGGTGACGCTCGCGGGCCTCCAATTTCCGGCGCTGCTCGGCGGCGCGTTCGTGGTCGAGGAGGTCTTCGCGCTGCCGGGCCTCGGGTGGGAGACGCTGCGCGCCGTCGAGGCGCACGACGCGCCGTGGCTCGTCGTCATCGTGCTCGTCACGGCGGTGGTGACCACTCTGGCGATCTTGGCGAGCGACGTCGCCTACGGCGTGCTCGACCCGCGCATGCGCGAGACCTTCGGGCGTCGCAGCCGCAAGGAGGTGGCCGCGTGACGTACGAGGCGCCGCCACCGCGGCCCGAAGCGCCGTCCGACGCGGACGGGACGATGCCGCTCAGCGTCCGCAAGCGCGCGGTCAGCGTCCGCCCGCCTGACGCGCGAACGACCACGATGCGACCGCCCGGCGCTCCGCCCGCGCCTCCGCCGCCGGGGACGATGCGCCTCATCCTCGCGCGCCTGCGCCGCAGCCGCAACGCGATGCTCGGCCTCGTGGCGATCGGGGGCCTGCTCCTGCTCAG
>JAYVXL010000771.1:0-3597 GCA_043785185.1 Myxococcales bacterium | reverse complement strand
TGGTGCCTAGGGCCTCGTCGACCTCCTCGACGCTCCCCGCCACGGTGAAGACCGGGTCCTGGAGGACGATCGTCTCGGCCTCGGCGCCGCGCAGATCGAGCGTCGCCGACGCCGCGCTGGCTTTGACGAGGGGGATGCTCGCCGCGGCGAACGTCAGCCCATAGAGGTGCGCGTTGCCCCAGCCGACGGTCGCTCTCTCGACCGTGAGCACCACGCCTTGCTGCTCGGCGGCGGCGATCGCCTGCCGCTTGGCGTAGGCAGGCGCCGCGACGAGGCCCATCCCGACGAGGGCGGCGGCGGCGGCGGCGACCCCTGCGAACAGCGCCCATTTGCGGCGCGGCGCCTGCCTCGCCTCGCGCGCGCGGCGCAGCTCGGCCTGCCTGTCGGCGACGATCGCGCGCGCCGGGCGAGACGCGCCGAGAAAATCGCCGCCGGGCGCCGCGTCGTGGTTGAGCGCGATGCCCGACGCGCGGCGCTGCGCCGGCTCGGCGGCGCGCTTGGCCGCGATCGCCGTCGGATCGAAGAACTCGCCCGACGTCGGCTGCGCGTCGTCGTTGCCCATCGGCGGGCGCGCGCCCTGCGTCGGCGGCTGCGCATCGGGCGGCGGTCGCGACGAGAGTGCCGAGAGCTCGCCGAACGGCGCGGGCGGTGCGGGCGGACGCTTCGAGTCGAGCGCCAGCGAGAGCAGCGGCGCCTTGCGGGCGTCCACGTCGGGGCCGAGGATCGAGCCGGCCGCCGACGCGATGACCGGCGCGGGCGCGATGAAGCCCTCGAGATCGTCCTCCATGTCGAACGGCGACGGCGGGAGCGGCTCGAGCGCGGCGGGCGGCGGCTTTCGCGTCGTGGTCGACGGGACGATGAGGTCCGGGACGTCGCCCATCGGCGCTGCGGCGGCGCCGCGCGCCGACGGGGGACGAACGTTGCCCACGGACCTCGGCGGGGGCGGTTCGGCGATCTTGGTCGGCGCGTGCGGCACGGACCTCGGCGCCTCGGCGAGCTCGAGCGGGGACGGCGCGGACTTGAGCGCCGTGGCCGCGTGGCCGATCCCGTCGCCCTCGAAGCTTCGCGTGCGGGGCGGCCGCTCGGCCGCGACCGGCGCAGCCGGCGGCACGGACTCGCCGATGCCGCGCTCGAGCATGCGCTTGGCCGCACCTCCGAGCCCGTCGCTCGACGCGACGTCGTCCCGCTCCGGCGCGAGCATGTCGCGCACGCGCTCGCGGTCGCCGGCGGCCTTGAGCGCGAAGGTCAGCGCCTTCTCTCGTCCCACGGCGCGGTCGGCCATGTGCGTGGCCACGAACGCTCCGACGTCCGCCGCCGACGTGAGCAGGCCGAGCGCGCCGAGGGCGCCCTCGATCGCGCGCGACAGATCGAGGGCGGTGGCGTAGCGCTCCTCGGGGTTCGGTCGCGTCGCGCGCCGCACGATCTCGCGAACCGGCCCCGGCACGTCGCCGGCGAGCGGCGCGGGGTCCTTGCCGCTCGCGAGCGCGTGCAGCGTGTCGAGCTCCGTCTCGCCTTCGTAAGGCGTGCGGCCCGTGTAGACGGCGTGGAGCATCGCCCCGATCGCCCAGACGTCCGCGCGGCGATCGACCCCCTTTCCGGACGCCTGCTCCGGCGCCATGTACGAGATTTTCCCTTTGATGCTGCCGGCGCTCGTCTCCTGCGTGAGGCGGCCCGTGACCTTTGCGATGCCGAAGTCGATCACCTTCGTCGCGCCCTGCGGCGTGACCAGGATGTTTTGCGGCGACACATCTCGGTGCACGAGGCCGACGAGCGCGCCGGTCTTCTTGTCGCGGAGCTCGTGCGCGGCGTGGAGGCCGACGGCGGCGTCGGCGAGGACGCGGAGGACGACGCCGATCGGCAGAGGCAGCTCCTTCGTGAAGATCGTCTTCAAGAGCTTCGACAGCGCGTCGCCGTCGACGAACTCCATGACGAGGTACAGCACCTCGCGCTCCTCGCCGACGTCGAGGATCTGCGCGACGTTCACGTGCTGGATCCGCGAGAGGATCGTCGCCTCGTCGACGAACATCGCGCGGAAGCGCGGGTCCGACGCGTACTGCGGCAGGATGGTCTTGATCGCGACGAGCTTCTCGAAGCCGTGCTTGCCCTTCATCCGCCCGACCCAGACGCTCGCCATTCCGCCGGACGCGATGGGGCAGATGAGCTCGTAACGATCGAGCCGGTCGCCCGGCGACAAAGGGGTCGGGTAGTCGTCGCGCACGGCGGCCAGCGTAACAGACAAGGGCGGCCCTGCGACGCGCGCGAAGGTGGTGTACGCTCCGCCCAGATGCGCCCGGTGGTCGTGACGACATCCGTGGACCTCGCCTCCTCCGCCGAGGAAGTGTGGCCGCTGATCGCCGACACCGATCGCATGAACCGACTGATCGGCGGCGAGCCGGTCACCTACCGGCCGATCGAGGACGGCACCGCGTCGCCCGCGCGCTTCATCGCGTCGACGACCGCCGGCGGCTTCGCGCTCGAGTACGAGGAGCACCCGTTCGAGTGGAGCCACGGCAAGAGCCTGAGCGTCTTCCGCAAGATGCGCAAAGGCGTGCTCGAGTCGTACGCGATGAGCACCGAGCTGACGCCCATCACCGGCGCCGGCGCGGACCCGACGGGTCGCGGCGGCACGCGCGCGACGTTCCGACTCACGCTCGAGCCGGCGTCGTTTCTGCTTCGGCCGCTGGCGCTCCTCGTCGGGCGCCGCTTCGTTCGCGCGTGCGCCCAGCTCGCCGAGGCCATCGACGCGCACGTCCGCGAGAAGGCGCCGAGCCCGTACCTCAAGCCGGTGGCGGCCGCGAACGTGAACCACGTCGCGTTCGCCGTCGCCGAGCTGAAGAAGGCTGGCATCCCCGCGACGCTGGCCGACCGGCTCGGCGCGTACGTGTGCGAGGCGCCGGACTCGGACGTCCTCCGCATCCGCCCGTTCGAGGTCGCCGAACAATGGGGCGCGGACAGGCGCGACGTCCTCCGCGCGTTCCTCCGCGGCGTGCCGGCGGGCATCGTGGAGCTGCGCTGGGCGCTCATTTGCCCGAGCTGCCGCGTCGCCAGCGAGGTCGTGAGCCTGCTCGACGAGCTCGAGGCCGGCGCGCACTGTCAGCAGTGCGACATCTCGTTCGACCTCGACCTCGATCGCGCGGTCGAGGCCACGTTCGTCGTCCACCCGAGCGTGCGCACTGTGCCGCAGCAGATGTTCTGCATGGGCGGGCCGACGCGCACCCCGCACGTCCTCGTGCAGGCGAACCTCGAGCCCGGCGCCACGCGCGCGATCACGGCGCCCACGGAGGTCGGGCGCTACCGCGTCTTCGCGCGCGGCGGAGCGTCGACGAGCCTGGAGGTCGCGGCCGACGCGCCGGCGGAGGTCGCGGTCGTCGTCGAGGACGACGCGGTGCGGCCGACCCTCGCGCGCGTCGCGCCCGGCGGCACGCTCCGCGTGAAGAACGGAACGAAGGAGGCGCGCCACGTGAAGCTCGAGCGCCTCGGCTACGCGACGCTCGCCGCGAGCGCGCACACGGTCTCGACGCTCGGCGACTTCCGCGAGCTCTTCTCGACGGACCTTTTGAAGCGCGGCACGCCGCTGAAGGTCGCGCGCGTCGCGAT
>JAYVXL010000770.1:0-3598 GCA_043785185.1 Myxococcales bacterium | reverse complement strand
TCCGGCCGCCGCGCCCGCGCCGCAGCCACGCGCACCGGCGCGCGAGACGGCGGCGCAGGCGGGTCGCCGCCTCGCGCTCATCACCCTCGTGGACCGCATCGCCGACGCGGTCGATCTCCGCCCCCTCAAGAGCTCGCCGATCGTCGACGACGCGCTCGCGCAGCAGATCGATCGCGCCGCGCGCGAGCAAGCCAACCAGATGCGCGACGAGGGCGAGGCGCCCGAAGGCGTCGACGTCGAGATGCTCGTCCGCGACGCGGTGCGCGAGCTCGTCGGCCTCGGCCCCATCGGGCCGCTCCTCGAGGACGACGACGTCAGCGAGATCCACTGCGTGCGCAGCGACCAGGTGCTCGCGATGCGCGGCGGCCAGGTGACGCTCGCGGACTCGTCGTTCACCAGCGAGGAGGCGCTCTACCGCGTCGTCGCGCGCCTCGCGAACCAGAGTGGCGACCCGTGGCACGCCGGCGAGCACATCATCGAGCGCCGATTGCCGCGGGGCGCGCAGATGCTGGCGATCGCGCCGCCGGCCTCCGCCGCCCACGTGCTCGTGGTGCGCAAGAAGCGACGCATCGACATGTCGCTCGAGGATCTCATCCGCGCCGGCTCCCTGTCGCGGCCCATGGCCGTGTTCCTCGAGACGTGCCTGTCGTCGCGCGCGAACGTCCTCGTCTGCGGCTCGTCCGCGGGCGCGACGTCGCAGCTGCTCGCCGCGCTCGCGTCGGCGGGGCCCGCCGGCGAGCGCATCATCGCGCTCCATGAGGTGGACGAGATCAACGTCGCCCACGCGCACATGGTCAGCCTCCCGCTGCTCGATACGCGGCAGCGCGGCGAAGACGCGGTGCGCGCCGCGGCGCGGCTACGGCCCGATCGCCTCGTGATCGGCTCACTCGCGGGCGGCGTCGCGGTCGGCACGCTCGAGGCGATCGCCGAGGGCGCCGAGGGCGTTCTCGCCGCGACACTGGCGCCGACGCTGCGGCAAGGGCTCGCCCGCGTCGCGGCGCAGCTCGCGATGTCGCGCGCCGGCGTGAGCGCAGACGCGATCCGCGAGGCGCTCGGCGAGTCGTTCGACGTGGCGCTCGAGCTCGCCGCGCAAGCCGACGGCCGCCCGCGGATCATCCGCATTTGCGAGCTCGCCGGCTCGGACGGCCACGCCGTCGCCGTGCGCGACATCTTCGTGCTCGACGGTAACGGCGAGTACACGGCCACGGGCACCGTGCCGCGCATGGTGAACGACCTCGGGGCGAGGGGCGTTCGGGTCGACCAGGCGATCTTCAAGCGCGGGCGGTAGTGTCCGCGGCGCGCGCAGGCGGCGCGTTCGGAGCCCTCGTCGGCGCCGCGCTCCTCGTGTCCGCCGCGACGCGACCCTCCCGGCGCGCGTGCACCGGGTACCTCGAGGACGCTCCGGCGCTCGACCTGACGGCGGCGGCGACGGAGGTCGAGCGCGCCGTCCCCAGCCATGCGGCGGGCGAGTGGCGGATCGGGCCGTTCTTGGTGCGCGAGCAGGTCACCGGCGGGGCCCCACGCGCGCCGCAGCCGACGACGGCGTGGATCCGCCTGGTCGGCGCGTGCGACGACCGTGAGCTC
Source organism: Myxococcales bacterium (assembly GCA_043785185.1). Lineage (GTDB taxonomy): Bacteria > Myxococcota_A > Polyangia > Polyangiales > Polyangiaceae > JANYHK01. Next base: position 2,014 of record JAYVXL010000770.1, on the reverse strand, counting down.
GGCGAGCACTACCTGTTCGCGGGCCAGGCGATAGAGGCGCGCCACGAGCCTCGGTCGCCCATCTGGTTCCTGGTGGCGCTCGACGGGCAGGAGGTCGTGGACGTTTGGCCGCAGCGCATCGTGCCGGTCTCGGCGCGCTCGGTGCCGCCAAACCCACGCACGGCGGCGGCCGCGCTCGCGCTCCTCCTCGCGGCGATCGCGGCGGCGCGCGCCTTCCGGCACGCGGCCCGCGTCGGCTGGGCCGAGGCGCGCACCGACCCCGCAGGCCTCGCGACCCTGGCCGACGGCACGCGCGTGGAACTGACGCCGCCGCCGCCGCCGCGCACGACCGTCCTCTTCCCGGCGAGCGCGCTCCGGCCCCGCGAGGCCTACCGCGAGACGGCCCTCCCGCGCGCCGGCGCGTGGATCCGCTCGTCGCGCGTCGAGGAGCGGCGCGCGCTCCGGCGCAACGTGATCTTCGCGGCCGCGGCGCTCGCGACGAGCGCCGCGCTCTCGCTCGCCGTGCTCGCGGGCGCATAGGCCGAGGCGTCGGCGCTCGTGCGTCTTGCGGCGCACGGAGGCGCTCCTGATCGCGCCGAGCGGTCGAGCATGGGCATGCCCTCCACGTGACGAGCCGTGACACCCGTGCCATGCGGCGATCGATGTCGCTCTTCCGAGCGGGGCGACGTTCGGCGGTCGAGCCGCTGACACGCGCAGCCCTGACGATGATCGTCGCCGACGAGGTTCGTCACCAGCGTCCGGCCTCGATGGATCGCTGGCGTGGAAGAGCCGGGACAAAGCTGCGACGGGCGCGCGGTAGATCTCCGCGCGCCCTCGTGGGCGTGGGCCCGCGCGGGAGATCGAGCTACGCCGAAGCGTCCGCCCGCTTCTGCATCTTGCGGTGCACGAGGCGCTTCTTCAGCGGGCCGAGGTGGTCGATCATGAGGACGCCCTCGAGGTGATCGAGCTCGTGCTGGATGGCGACGGCGAGGAGGCCCTCGGCCTCGAGGGTGAATGGCTTTCCGTCGCGATCGAGCGCGCGAACCGTCACCTTCGCGGCGCGGTCGACGTCCTCCGTCACGCCGGGGAAGCTGAGGCAGCCCTCCGTCCAGGTGATCGAATCCGCGCGCTCCACGATCTCCGGGTTGATGAAGACGCGCAGCTCGCTCGGCTCGTCCTGCTCGGCGACGTCGATGACGAAGAGCGCGACCGGCTCGCCGATCTGCGTCGCTGCGAGGCCCACGCCCGGCGCCGAATACATCGTCTCGGCCATGTCGTCGATGAGCTGGCGGATCGCGTCGGTGACGCGCGCGATCTTCAGGCCCTTTTCGCGCAGGCGCTTGTCCGGGTAGTGGAGAATCGTGCGGATCATCGCCCCTCAATCCTAATCCCTGCGACCTTGTTCGGCTAGGCCCCGGCGAGATCCGCCGGGAAAATGGCCTCAGCCGCTCCGCTCGGGGAAGGCGATCGTCCCGTGGACGTACGCGTCCTCTCCGCAGAGCTCCCAGCTCGGGCGCGCGATCTTCGGCGCCTCTTGCGGCGTGTCGGGGCCTGCCCAGTCGACGGCGCCGGCGCGGCCACGCGGGCCGAGGAGGATCGGCGCGACGAAGGCGTGCAGCTCGTCGGCGAGGTGGTGAGCGAGGATGCTGCCGGCGAGCTCGGCGCCGCCCTCGACCATCAACGTCACGATCCCGCGCGACGCGAGGAGCCGCAGCGCCGCCGTCGCGTCGATGCGCCCTTCGGCCGACGCCGGCGCGCGCAGCACCTCGACGCCGCGGGTCGTGAGCTCCTCCTCTGCGGCGGCGGGCGCGTCCGCGTTGCAGATGACCCACGTGGGGATCTCCGTGGCCGTCTCGACGAGGCGCCCGTGCGTCGGGATGCGCAGCTTCGTGTCGAAGACGACGCGGATGGGGCTCGCGCCCGGCGCGTCGCGCACTGTGAGCCGCGGGTCGTCGGCGAGCGCGGTGCCGATGCCGATCGCGACCGCGTCGTTCGCCGCGCGGATCGCGTGCACGCGCGCGCGCGCCTCGGGGCC
>JAYVXL010000769.1:0-3605 GCA_043785185.1 Myxococcales bacterium | reverse complement strand
CCAGCGACGGGCTGGTCGAAGCACACGCGCGCGGCGAGCGGCTCGCCGCGGTAGCGGTCGTCCGGCCCGCGGACGAAGACGTAGTCGATGCGGCGATTCGGCTCGTGCACCATCGCCGCGAACGGATTGTCCCGCGCGAACGTGAAGCCCGGCGCTCCGTCGCCGCACGCGCCGAACGCATCGGCGAAGTAGACGCACGGCCCCCCGAGCCCGGTCAGGCCGCGCATGAAGCGGATCTCGTCGGAGTCCGGCTCCGCGTTGAAGTCGCCGACGACGACCGGGGGAAAGCCCTCGATCGGGCAGAGCCGCGCCACCGTCGCGGCGATGAAGCGCACCTGCTCGCAGCGAATGTGCCCATGGTGGAGCTTCCAGTTGAGGTGCGTCACGAAGAACGGCAGCTTGCCGAACGGCGCGTCGATCTCGGCGAAGACGAGCGAGCGCCGCTCGTCGGAGCCTCCGTGCGGGAGCGGGAACGTCTCGCTCCGCACGATGGGCCAGCGCGACAGCACAGCGTTGCCCACCGGGAAGCCGTGCGCGTCGGACGCGAGCCCCCACGCCGCGTGGTAGCCGAGGCCCTGCGAGACGAGCTCGACTTGATCGAGGCGATCCCCCTGCGTCGATCGAAGCACCTCCTGCAGGCCGATGACGTCGGGCGCGAGCTCCGCGAGCCGCGCGCGGATCGACGGCAGCCGCTCGTCCCACGGGCCGAAGCGATTCCAGATGTTGAGCGTGGCGACCGAGAGCATCCGTCAGCCGCCGCGCACGTACGCGGGCGACGGCTCCCACTTGTACGAGACGGGCTCGCACCGCACGCGGAGCCACATGCGAGGGTCGAGGACCTCGCCGATCGCAAAGGACGCGTTCTGGTTGGTGTCGCAGATCTTCTTCAGCGCGGCCTTGGCTTTCATTTCCGGGCCGGCGCGATCGAGCGGGGTGCCGCGCAGGCCCGCGAGGGTCACGACGAGGTACGTCCCTCGCCCGTAGCCTTGGATGTGGACGGGGGCGAGGCCGGCCTCGGGGAACGTCTTGGCGAGAGGCGAGGCCCACTCGCGGACCGCGTTGACCTCCCACACCGGCGCCGCCGGCTCGTCGGGCTTGCTCATGTCCGGCCAAACGGCGAGCGGCGCGCGCTTGACGGGGTCGTCCACCGTGAGGCGGTCGCGCGCGAGGTCGACGACGAAGACGTCGCGAACCGCCGTCCCCACCTTGCACGTCGGCGACGGCGCCTCGCGCACCTCGACGCGTACCTTGTCACCGTCGGCGACGCCCTTGCCGATCTGCATGCACTCGAAGAGCGTCTTGTAGCGAACGGTCGCGAGCACATAACGCCGCACGTAGTCGCGCGCCGGATCGGCGGGATCGAGGTCCCACCCAAGCGGCGCGTGGAACGTCCCGCCGTCGGGCATGATCAGGTCCGCCGCGGCGTCGTGCGCGCTCACCTCGGGGCCCCAGTGCTGAAACGGTCCTCCCGACGGGCGCGGCGACGGGCCCTCGCGCGCGGCGACGGTGCCCGTCGGGGACGGCGCGGCGTCCAGCAACGCGGGCTCGGGCGGCACCTTCGGGCAGCCCGCGAGCAGCACGGCGACGAGGCCGCATACGATCGGCGTGGCGTGATTTCGCATGCGGTCCTCCTCCGGTCGAGCGCGCACGCGCCACTTCACATCGGGCGCTCGGTGTTCACGTCCGCGATGCCCACGTCGGGCGTGTCGGCATCGCCGCCGGTGCCGCCCTCCGGCGTGCCGGCGTCAGGCTGCACTACCGCGCACACGTGGATCACCGGCGACGTCGCCGTCTGGCCGACCCGCAGGTCCACGCAGGTCTCGCCCGCCGCGCAGCCGCGACTCGGCTGGCTGTCGTTGCAGTATTGCAGGCAGCCGCCGAAGCCCGAGGCGAACTCGACGCAGGCCTGGTGGTCGCTGCACGTCGGCTTGCCGATCGAGTTGTTGCACGAGTCGTGGACGCTCTTGCCGCTCGTGCTGGGGAGGCACGCGAGGCGCGGTGTGCAGTTCGCGGAGCCGCACGGCTGCCCCGCCGGGCAGGTGCACTCCTTCGGCCAGCACGTCGTCCCCGCGCCGCAGGCGTTCGGATCGGCCTCGCAGCCCCCGGCGCCCGCGCCGCCGGAGGACGTCGAGCACGCCTGCACGAATGATCCGAGCCCGAGGAGAACCCCGAACAGAACCCCCAACGTCCGTCGTCGCGCGCGCATTCTGACTCCTTACCTCAAATGAGAAACGGGGGCAGCGCCGAAGCGCCGCCCCCGATCCCGAAGCCACCTGCAGAGGCGGCCTCGCCGTCTACATCAGTTGTACTGGTTGTAGTTGTCCAGGAAGTACTTCACCTGGAGCTGCACGAAGAAGGGGCCTTCCGAGCCCGACTCGCCGTGCACGACCTGGGTGTTGTAGTTGCGGATGATCTGGTAGCTCGCCGTGTTGCGGTCGCGGTCGACGGCAACCCAGACGTTCCGGTCCTGAATGTACGCCCAGGCCCAACGACGGCCATCGGGACCGATGAACTCGTTGTAGTCGTCCGAGTGGCCCGCGTCGGCGATGCCGCTGCGGCGCAAACGCGGATCGTAGCTGCAGGTGTCGAGCGTCTGCGGCTCGGGGCAGTACACGTTGCGCTTGACCGCGATTCCCCGGAAGTAGTCGAGGAAGTCGCGCTCGCGCCCGAAGACGCGACCACCGATCCAGTCGCGATCGTCGATGCGGCCCGGGAAGTTCAGGTCGTGGGTGGCCTTGGCGAAGATCGTCACGGCCGTCAGGCGAAGGAACGGATAGGTGTCGTACTGACCACCCACCATCGAGTCGACCGCATCCTCCGAGACGTTCTCGAAGGAGAGATCGCCGGCGGCTGACGAGTACGACGCGAGGTACGTACCCGAGGCCTGGTTCGGATCGTAGTTGTCGACCGGCCAGAGATCCGTCCACGACTGGAGCGCGAAGAGCTTGTCCGAGAAGATGCCCTGCTGGACGACGTCCCCGAAGAAGTTGTCGTAGATCGTCTTGAACGGACGCTCGCCCGACGACTGCTGGATGACGGCCTTGTGGAAGGCGCCGGCAAGCTGGTTCGCCATCGAGATGTCGGTGCTGAACTTGTTGGTCAGCTGGTCGTAGTAGTTCTGCGCGGGGACGGGCGGCGTCGCGGGCGGCTTGATGCCGATGCGGCGCAACGTGTCCTGGAGCTCACCGCCCGACCAGTCGAAGAGCCACTGCGAGACGAAGCGGCGCATGTCGGTGATGAGCGAGGCCGGGCCGTCTGCGTAGTGCGAGTAATCCTGGAACTTGCGGTAGAGCCGGAAGTTGCGCCAGTGGTACTGCCACTCGTAGTTGTCGATGGCGGCCGCCATGATCTCGCTCGGCGTGCTGCCGAAGTCGAACTGACGGCAGAACGGCGTGTACTTGATGTGCGCGTCGTTGCAGTAGAGGAACCCGCGCTCCGAGCCGTCGGTGTTCGCACCGTACGGGTCGGCGAAGCGCTTGAACGCGTTGTCGCCCGTCTTGGTCTGACCCGAGAAGCTGCACGCCGTGGCCGGGGCGCAACGCTCGGGGATCTTGTAGTCAGGATTCTGCGCGTTCGCGTAGATGAAGGCGATCGCCGCCTTGTCG
>JAYVXL010000768.1:0-11568 GCA_043785185.1 Myxococcales bacterium | reverse complement strand
GTTGAAGCGTCTCCTCGACGCGGACGCGGAGAACGTGCTGGCGCGCGCGCGTGCGATCCTCGTCGGCGGCGCCGCATGCCCGCCGCAGCTGCTCGAGGAGTGCGCGCGCCGCGGCGTCCACGCGCTCACGACGTACGGGCTCACCGAGGCGTGCTCGCAAGTGACCGCGCAGGCGCCGCGCGACCCGCGCCGCGTCGAGCCGGGCAGCGGGCGGCCGCTCGAGGGCATGGAGGTGAAGCTCGACGGCAGCCGAATTCACGTGCGTGGCGCGGCGCGCATGGACGGCTATCTGGACGAGGCGCCGCTCGCGGCCGGGGCGTGGTTCGACACCGGCGATCTCGGCGAGCTCGACGAAGAGGGCCGCCTGCACGTCTTCGCGCGACGCAGCGATCTCGTCGTCACCGGCGGCGAGAACGTGTATCCCGCGGAGGTCGAGGCCGCGCTCGAGTCGTGCGCGGGCGTGCGCCGCGCGCTCGTCTTCGGCGTCCCGGATCCCGAGTGGGGCGAGCTCGTCGCGTGCGCCATCGAGCGCGAACCCACGCGTGAGATGGCCGAGTCGGAAATTTACACCGCGATGACGAAGGTCCTCGCGACGCACAAGCGACCGCGTCGCGTCTGCTTCACGACCGCGCTCCCGACGATCGGCGAGAAGCTCGATCGCGCGCGCGGTAAGGCGATTTACGCCCGATCGTTGCGACCGTGGTCCAAGACCTGAGACGCGCGGGCGCCGGAGCTATGCCGCGTGGATCGCGCGCACGCCACCTGTGAACTCCGCGCGAGATGGTTTGGAGACGGGCGCGCAAAGGAGCGCGCCCGCACGGATCTAGAGTGATGAACATTCCGTTCGCGGACTGGCCGGGCCCGGGCGACATCGACCTCGACGTGCACGACGCGCCTCACGCGTCGGCGTCCACCGAGTGGTGGTACGTCAACACGCACTTCGAGACGGACGACGGGCGCGCGCTGTCGCTCTTCGCCGCGTTCTTCCGCATCAAGAAGCCGGCGGCGCCCGGCGCGCCCGTCGAGCACGCGTACTCGGTGACGTGGGCGCTCTCCGACCCCGCCGCGCGCGCGTACTACCCGGAGTCGCGCGTGGACGTGAGCGCGCCGAAGATGGGCCTCGAGCGCATCGACAAGGGGCAAGGCTCCCGCGACCCGCGCCTCAACCGCGCGATGCGCGAGGTCCTCGAGCGCGGCAAGGTGCCGGGCCCGGACCGCGTGTTCGAGGGCGACGTGAAGGTCGCGGAGGGCCGCCTCGACCTCGACTACGCGGGCGCCACCTTCCTCAAGCAAGAGGACGGGAGCTACCGCCTCCGCGTCTCGAACGCGCGCGCGAAGGTCGCAGCCGACATCACGTTCACGCCGAAGAAGCGCCCGGTGCGCCACGGCGACGACGGCGTCGTGAAGGGGCACGGCGGCGAGGACATGTTCTACTACTTCATCCCGCGCTGCGACGTGGCGGGTGAGGTCACGGTGCGCGGCGAGACGCGCCCGATCGCGAAGGGGTCCGGCTGGTACGACCACGAGTTCGGCGGGCCGACGACGGAGCAGATCGCGCGCGCGCAGAAGGAGAAGCCGGAGAGCGTCGCGTGGAACTGGATCGGCGTACAGCTCGAGGGCGGCCGCGAAATCAGCGCGTACTCGCTCGTTCGCGCGGAGACGAACGAGGTCCTCTGGCAGTGGTGCGTCGTCATCGAGCCGAGCGGCGACGCGCGCGCGTACCACGGGATGACGCTCACGCCGGCGCGCGAGTGGCGGAGCACGCGAACGTTCCACGGCTACCCGACGTCGTGGCGAATGGTCGTGCCCGACGCGAAGCTCGAGATAGAGGTGACGGCAGCGTTCGACGATCAGGAGTTCATCACCGTCATCTCCAAACCGGCGTTCTGGGAGGGCCGCGTCAGCGTCGCGGGCGCGCTCGACGGCGTGCCGGTCCGCGGCCTCGGCTACCTCGAGCGGAGCGGCTTCGAGCCGATCAAAGACTTGGACGACTACTTCGGCGCCGTCGGCGACGAGGTCCGCAAGTCCGTCCGCGCCGTCCTCCCGCTCGAGCCGACGTACGACGAGACGTGCAAGCTCATCGCCTCCGACGAGCGCAAGCACTACATGGACGGCGTCAGCATCCCGCAGATCGCGCGCGCGCTCTTCGCGCCGATCCGCGAGGTCACCGACCGCGGCGGCAAGTCGTGGCGCTCGTACGCCGCGCTCGCGTGCTGTGACGTCGTCGGCGGTGACTCGCGCAAGTTCGTCCAGTGGCTCGCGATGCCCGAGCTCCTCCACGTCGGCTCGCTCATCGTCGACGACGTGCAGGACCGCTCGGTGGTTCGCCGGGGCAAGCCGACGTGCCACGTCATTTACGGCGAGCCCATCGCCATCAACGCCGGCACCGCCGCGTACTTCCTCGCGCAGAAGCTCCTCGTCTCGAGCGACGTCTCCGATAAGAACAAGCTGCGCCTCTACGACCTGTATTTCGAGGCGATGCGCGCGGGCCACGCGGGCCAGGCGATGGATCTCGACGGCCCCGCCGAGCTCGTGCCGGAGGCCGTCCGCACGGGGGACGCGCGCGCGCTCGAGGCGCGCATCCTCGCGACCCATCGCCTCAAGACGGCGGCGCCCGCGGGCGCGCTCGCGCGGATGGGCGCGCTCGTCGGCGGCGGGGGCGAAGGGCAAATCGAGGCGGTCGGCCGCTTCTTCGAGGCGCTCGGGCTCGCCTTCCAGATCGTCGACGACGTCCTCAACCTGCGCGGCTTCAAGGGCAACCTCAAGTCCGCGGGCGAGGACATCGCGAACGGCACCATCACGCTGCCGGTCGCCAAGGCGCTCGGCCGCATGGCCGAGGGCGACCGCGCCGCGCTCGCGCGCACGATGCAGAGTAAGCCCAAAGACCTGGCGGTGGTCGCCGCCGTCATCGCGAAGCTCGAAGCGTGTGGCGCGATCGAGGCGTGCAACGTGGAAGCGCGCGCGCTCGTCGAGGACGCCTGGTCCAAGTGCAACGTGCTCCTCGAGGACTCGATCAGCAAGGTGATGCTGCGCGCGTTCGGATGGTACGTGCTCGAGCGGCACTACTAGAAGAGCGGTGAAACACCGCTCTTCTAGTAATTCGACTCAGGTGGAACCGCTGGCGCGGTTCCCCCCACGCGCCGGAGGCGCGTGGGGGCCCCCCTCCGGAATGCTTCGCAACTCGTGCTTCGCACGAGGGGGGAGAGTCCTGGGTGCGGCTTGGCCACGGGGCGTAGGGTCGAGGGCTACTTCATCATCCGCGAGAACTTCTCGGTCAGGGTCGGGTCCGCCGCCATCTTCGCGCCCCACGCCTGCGCGACCTGCCCGTAGCTCATCATGTCGAGGCCGTAGCGCGCGAGCGCGCCCGCCATGTTGCCCGCCTGCATCCCCTTCATGATCCCGACGTAGTCGCTGAGCCGCGCCACCTTCTGGCCAGGAAACACCACGGGATCGGGATCGCCCGCGTCGCCGCCGCCCTGGGCCACGACGCGCTGGGCCTCCTGCGCTTGCGCCATGCGCAAGTGCATGTCCATGTTGCCGTCGCGGATCTGATCGAGCGCGCCCTTCTCCTGGCTGCTGATTCCCATCTGCCCGAGCTCGATCGTGCGCTTGGCCTCGATGAACTCGTCCATGAGCCCCGGGCTTGCGTTGAGCGCTTGCTGCCACTCGTCGATGAACGGCTTGCCAGGGTTGGGCACGCCGTACTTTTGGCAGAGCAGCGCCATCTGCTGGGACGGCGCGAACGCCGCGGCCATCGCCGCGCCGACGCCGCCGTACACGAGGCCGCCCTGCAGCTTGTCGCGCTCCACGGAGAACTGCGCGTACTGCTCGAGGGTCAGGCCGCCGTAGCGGCGGAGCGAGCGCACGGAGTTCTTCTCCGAGAGCGTCTCCTCGTAGCGCGCGCGCCACGCCTCGAGGTCCGCCCGTTGCGGCTCGGGGTGGTGGCCGAGCGAGAGCCACGCGCCGACGAGCGCGCCCTCCCACGGGGTGAAGCCCTCCTGCGGGATGAGGCTGCGGAGCCACGCGAAGGCGCCCTCCACCTCTGCACGGACGTTCGGGCCGTCTTGAGCGCGCCACGCGAGCGCGACGATGCCGGCGATCGTGAGCCAGTCCGACGGACCGGAGACGAGCGAGTAGAGCGCGCTCCGTCCGGGCCCCGCCTCCCACGGCCCGAGGTGCGAGAGGATCACCGCCGCGGCGACCTGGCAGCGGTACGTCCACGTGACGCCGTCGAACTCGGCGGGCGGCATCGGGGGGTTCGTGAGGACGGACAGGAACGCGCGGATCGAGTGCGGACCGGCCGCGTCGGCGATGCCCTTGGCCGCCGGGTCCCAGACCTCCTTGCGAAACAGCTGGTACGCGATGCCGCCGACGGCGTTCTGCGCGTTGGGCTCGCCCTGCGTGAAGAGCGGACGCACCTCGCCGTTCTGGAACGTGAACGCGGGGAAGTCGACGCGCCCCTTGTCGGCGCGCGGGTCGGGCGTTTGCACGCGCTCGACCTCCACCCTCATGCGGCCCCCGCCGGCGCCGGCGCCGCGCATGCCGACGTCGAACGCGATGAGCGCGCTCGGCGACTCGGGGTAGCGCGACTGGATCGTGACGTCGAAGCTCGCCCCCTGGCCGCAGCAGCGCATCACGTCCGCGAGCTCCGACAGCATCGTGCGGCCGTAACGCGCGGACGCGTCGACGGGCCCGGGGAGCGCGCTCAGCCACGGCGTCGGGGGGTCGACCTCGTTCGCCATGCGCACGATCGCGTCGTCCCAGTGGCGGCGCTCGCGGAGCAGGAGCAGCGCGTGGCGGTCCGGCTCGCTCGCGTACGCTCGGAAGCGTGCATAATGCACGCACGCGTCGATCGTCGGGTAATTCGGCTGCCGTTGCGCGATGTCCTGGAAGATGTTCGCCGCCTGGTCCATTCGCCCGGAGTCGGCGAAGCCCCACGCGGCGTCGTGCAGCGGCGACAGGTCTTGCGGATCGATCTGCAGCGCGATCAAGGCCTGCTGCATCGCCTCGTCCGGCCGCTTGGCGTCGCGCAGCGCGTTGAGGAGCGCGGTGCGCAGGCTCCAGTCTTGTGGGAACCGGCGCACGCCCTCGTCGGCGATCGCGAGCGTCGCGGCGGTGTCGCCGAGGCGCCGCCGGATGATCGCGGCGCCGCCGAACAGGATCTTCTCGGCCGGATACGCGGGGATGAGCACGTCGAAGATGGGCGCGGCGGAGCGGAGGTTCGGCAGGCGCGGATCGTCGGGGCGCGGCGGGACGGGGACGTCGATCGCCATCGTCAGGAGCGGCCGCACGATCGCGGTCATGATCTGGTCCCACGTCAGCATCGGGATGAACTGCGGCGTCAGCCAACGGCGGACCCAGTCGACGTACTCGAGCTCGGGGGCGACCTCGAGGACGCGCCCGAGCAGGTCCACGGCGTCCGGCAGGCGCCTTTGCAGGTAGAGAGCACGCGCGCGCGCCGCGGCCGTCGCCACGTGGATCGCGCCGGTGGCGACCGGGAAGAGCGAGAGCGGATCCTGCGTGCCGAGGACGAGGCGGTCGATGACGTCGAGCAGATCGCGCTCGTTCGGCGCGAGCATCAGCGCGTCGGAAATGAGGAGCGAGGCCACGAGCGGCTCGTTTCGCTGCATCGCCGCGAGCGCCTCGTCGCGGAGCCCTGTCGCGACGGCGCGCCGGCGTTCGGCGCCTTCGGGGAGGTCCTTGGGATCGAGCGGCGTATGCGGCATGGCACCCGCATCATTGCCGAGGTTGGGGACGTGTGAAAGCGCCGAATGTGCCGGGCGTAAACGGCGTCCCGAGCGTCATGCGCGTGACGCGTGCGCGGCGAAGGCGGGCTAAAGCGCCGCGGCGACGGCGGCCAGCTCCGCGGGGCTGATCGGGTCCTCGTGCTGGAGGAGCACGCGCTTCAAGTTCGGCGTCGCGGCGAGGGCGGCGAGGGAGGCCTTGAACGCCGCCTTGTCCTTCAGGATGGCGAGCTTGAAGATGCGGCTGACGCGCGGCCCGCCGCTGCTGCCGAGCAGCTTCAGCATGAGGCCGCCGAAGCCCTGCTGGTGCGGGACGTTGAACACGGCGTCACAGAGGAGGAGCGAGACGCCGTCGGCCGAGGTCACTTTTACCGCGCCCTCTGCGTCGGCGACGCCCGCGAGCGGCTCGAGCGCGACGTCGCCGGCCGCGGGCAGCGCGTCCCAGCTCCCGTCGACCGCGACCTTCTCACCGACCTTCGTCAGTGCGCCCTTCGGCGCGTACACCTTCAGCGACGGGTAGCGCTCCTTGAAGCGCGCCGGATCGATGCGGTGGAAGCCGCTCGGGACGAGGAGCACCGCCGGCGTGCCCCACGCCTCGATCTCGCGCATCGCGTCCTCGCCGAGCGCGACGGCGTTGTGGAGCCAGAGCTCGCCGCTCTTCTGGCGCACGATCTCCATCGCGCGCCGTATCGGCGGCCGATCCATGGGCGACTCGACGCGCCAAAGGTTCTCGGTGAGCTTCTGGATCGGGCCATGCGGCCAAGCCTTCCACATGACCCAACGTTAGAGACGCGGCGCGCTCCGCTCAAGGCCCTCCGCGCCCCGTAAGCGCGGGCGCGCCGGCGCAGAGCCCGGGGGCCGGCGCGCCGAGGAGCGCGGCGGCCGTCGCCGCGAAGGTGCGGAACGAACCGGGCGCGCTGAGGACACGCCCCGCCGCGACGCGTCCGGGCGCGCGCGCGAGCACCGGCACGGCGCGATCGAAGAGGTACGGCGTGCCGTGGCTCGTCCCCGCGCCGATCGCGTAGAGGGGATCGAAGAAGCTGCCGGGCCGGGTGAGCACGTAGAGATCGCCGGGCGCGCCGGCGACGCGCGCGCGGCAGAGGAGCGCGTCCTCGCTCTCGTCCGACTCTGGCGGGCAGACGGCCGGCATCGCCTTCGTCTCGAGCACGCGCGCGACCCCCGGGTGTGCCGTGAGCGTCCGCGTGATCGCGCGAAGCGCCGCGGGAGAGCCGCGGCCGGCGTCGGTCAGAATGACGTACGGATCGGCCACGCCCGCGACCCAGCGCCCCTTGCCGGCCGCGGCCTCGGCCGCTTTCTGGAGCTCCGCGGTGAGCCCGTCGGGGTGCAGGCGCTCCCCCTTCGCGCACGGTCGCTTCCACGGATCGGCCTCCGGGTGCGCGCACCACGGGCGCGCCGACGCGGAGCCGGACGTCTCCGGCATGGGCGGCACGCCGTGATCGCCGCTGAGCAGCGCCGCCCACCCGGCCTCTCCGAAGCGCGCGTCGAGCGCGCGAAAAAACGCGTCGAGCTCGACGTCGAGGCGATCGAGCTCGTCCCACGCCTCCCACGAGTCGGGCCCGAACGTATGCCCGACGTAGTCGTTCGCCGAGAGCGACACCGCGAGGAGCGTCGGCCGCGTGCCCGCGCCGTGCGCGTCGAGCGCCCGGAGCGCCATCGTCAAGAGGAGGTGGTCGGCCATCGGCGTCGCGCGCAGCGCCTTCGTCGGCGACGACGTCGAGCCGACGGCGTGCGGGAACTTCGCGCCGAGGCCCACGTAGTCCCCTTCGCCGGCCTGCGTGTCGTCGGTCGTCGCGTGCGCCTTCACCCACTCGGGTCGCAGCGGCGCCTCCCACGTGCTCCGCAGCAGCGGCCTGTAGTCCTCCTTCAACGACGCCGCCATCCACGGCAGCGGCGCCTTGGCGAACGCGGTCGACGTGACGAAGCTCCCCTTGCCGGCGTCGTACCAGACCGACGCCGTCGGCGAGCGGCCACCGCCGAAGATGGCGCCGCGGTCTTTGAGGGAGAGCGACAGGACGATGGCGTCTGGGCGCGCCTTCTTGAGCTCGTCGGCGAGCGTCGGGACGCGTAGCCGCGCCGCCGAGGACCCCGTCTCGCCGTCGCGCACGGCGAACGCGTCGATCGGGTGGACGCTCGCGTCGGCGAGCACCGAGACGCGCGCGCCCGCGGCGTCGATGACCTCGTTCGCGTGAATCCCGGACTCGTGCGGCGGCGCGCACGTGTAGAGCGCGGCGTGGCCCGGCGCCGTGTCGCAGACGGCGTGCGCGTAGCGCGCCTCGCGCAGGTAGGTCCCTTCGCGCGCGAGGCGGGCGAAGCCGCCCGAGGGGCGTAGCTCGCCGATGCGCTCGGCGAGCACCCACGCCGCGAGCTGGTCCACGACGAGCGTGACGACGACCGGCGCGGCCGGCTTGGCGGGCGATGCCGACGGAGACGCCGACGCCGACGTGGCGGCGGGCGCCACGGCCGCATTCGCCTTCGGTGCGCTCTCGGCCCGTCGGCACGCCGCGCTCGCGCCTGCGCACGCAACGATCAGCGCCGATGAGAGCCACCCAAACGCGAGGAGGTGTCGCCGCATGCCTGCGGAGCCTACGCGATGCCGGTGGCGAACGCGTGACGTCGTGCGCTACCGTGCGCCCCCATGTTGGACGCCGCACCCGCCCCGGGCGCGCTCTTTCTCGCGCGGCACGGGGAGACGGACTGGAACCGCGTCGGGCGGCTCCAAGGGCACACCGACACCGAGCTGAACGCGCGCGGCCGCGAGCAAGCGCGCGAGCTCGGCGAGCGCCTCCGCGGCGTCGGCATCACGCGCGCCGGCTCGAGCACGCTGCGGCGCGCGCGCGACACCGCGGCGATCTGCGCGGGCGTCCTCGGCGTGCCGGCGACGTACGAGGACGCGGACCTCCGCGAGCGCACCTACGGCGTCTTCGAGGGGCTCACGCGCGACGAGCTCTTGCGCGACCATGGCGCCGCGTTCGCCGCGTGGCAGGCGGACAACCGCTTCGCGCCGGACGGCGCCGAGCCCTATGACGCGCTGATGGCGCGCATGGTCGCGGCGATCGGTCGCGCGAAGCGCGTCGCGGACGCGGGCGGCGACGCGCTCGTCCTCGTCACCCACGGCGGCGCGATGCGCGCGCTCGTCTTCGCGGTGACCGGCACGTTGGTCGCGCCGCTCGGCAACGGCGCCGTCCTCCGCCTCGCGTTCGAGAGCGAGCGCTGCGTCGGCGCAGCTCCGCTCGCGTCTACCACGGCCATGTGACCCTCGCCCTCACTTCACCTGGCGTCGCTCAGGGCACTTCGAGCGAGATGCGCCCCAGCGCGCCGGCGCGAAAATCGTGGATCAGCGCGTCGCCGGCCTTGTGCATGTCGACGACGCCGCCGCTCTTCAGGCTGCCGCGCCGCTTGCCGATCTCGACGAGCAGGTCCGCCGGCCCCTCGGGCAACGTCTCGAGCCTGTACCGCGCCTTCAGCCGCTCCGGGTACTTCGCCAGGAAGAATCGCGCGCCGAAGAGCGCGACGCTCTCGTAGTCGAGCGCGGCGTCGGGGATCGCGCCCGCCAGCGCGAGGCGATAGCCGGCCTGCTCGTCGTCGATCTTCGGCCACATGATCCCGGGGTTGTCCGACAGGATCATGCCGTTCTTGAGTGTGACCTTCTGCTGCGCCTTCGTCACCGCCGGCTCGTCGCCGACCTTCGCGACCTTGCGCTCCATGAGCGTGTTGATCAGCGTCGATTTGCCGACGTTCGGGATCCCCACGATCATCGCGCGCACCGTCTTGCCGGGGCCGCTCGGGTGCTTCGCGAGGCGCTTGCACAGCTCGGGGATGGCGCGGCGCGCATCCTGGGGGCGATCGGTCGTGATCGCGATCGCCGCCATGTTTTCTTGCGACTCGAAGTACGCAAGCCAGGCGGCGGTGATCTCGTCGTCGGCGAGATCGCTCTTGCTCAGGACCTTGATGCACGGCTTCTGGCCGCGCAGCTCGGTGACGACGGGGTTCTCGCTCGCCCGCGGCATCCGCGCGTCGAGGACCTCGAGGATGACGTCCTTCGAGGGCATCGTGTCGGCGAGGACGCGCCGCGCCTTCGTCATGTGCCCCGGGTACCACTGGATCGCCATCGCGACGCTCATGTAGCACGCATGAAAAAAGGGCGCCCGGCCCACGCCGAGCGCCCCCATCCGCGGGTCACCCCGCGACGCGGCTCACGCCTTCTTCAGGTTCGCCAGCGCGAAGTCCCAGTTGGCGAGGCTGGTCAGGAACGTCTCGATGTACTTCGGCCGCGCGTTGCGGAAATCGATGTAATAGGCGTGCTCCCACACGTCCATCGTGAGGAGCGGCTTCTGGCCGTGCTTCTGCGGCAGATCCGCGTTCGCCGTTTTGGTGACCGCGAGCTTGCCGTTCTGCACGACGAGCCACGCCCAGCCGGAGCCGAACTGCGTCGCGCCGGCGGCCGCGAACTCCTCCTTGAACTTCGCGAACGAGCCGAAGTCGCGGTTGATCGCGGCGAGCAGATCGCCCGTGGGCTCACCGCCGCCTTTCGGCTTCATGCTGTGCCAGTAGAACGTGTGGTTCCAGATCTGCGCGGCGTTGTTGAAGACGCCGCCTTCGGAGCTCATGACGACGTCCTCGAGGCTCTTGCTCGCCTCGGGCTTGCCTTCGAGGAGCTTGTTGAGGTTCGTGACGTACGCGGCGTGGTGCTTGCCGTGGTGGAACTCGAGCGTCTCGGCCGAGATGTGAGGCGCGAGCGCGTCTTTGGCGTAGGGGAGCTCGGGAAGCGTGAAAGCCATGGGACCCTCCTTGGGGATGTGGGCTGTTTTTGGAGACGGAACTCTAAAGCAGGCGGGCCAAGGCGCAAGGGGGGCGCGCGGCGCCGAGCGTCGCGCGGCGGCCAGTCGCGTTCGCGCGCCGTTTCGCGTAAATTCCGACGTCCCATGGCCGAACGCAAGACCGCGCGGGAAATCCTCGCGCCCGCCGAATCCGGAGCGAAGCTCGACAAGGACGTCATCGCCGTGAGGTGGAACGGCAAGGTCGTCGACCTGCACACGCCGATCGCCGCCGAAAAATCGGAGCTCACGCCGGTGCGCGCCACCGATCCCGAGGGTCTCGCCGTCATCCGCCACTCGACGGCCCACGTCATGGCCGACGCCGTTCAGCGCCTCTTCCCGGGGACGAAGGTCACCATCGGCCCCGCGATCGAGGGCGGCTTCTACTACGACTTCGACAAGCCGGGCGGCAGCTTCTCGGACGAGGACCTCGCCACGATCGAGAAGGCGATGTTCGGCGTCATCAACAAGAACTCGCCGTTCCGCCGCGAGGTCGTGACCCGCGAAGAGGCGCTGGCGCTCTTCGAGAAGATGGGCGAATCGTTCAAGCTCGAGATCATCCGCGCCATCCCCGCCGGCGAAGAGGTGAGCCTCTACAAGCACGGCGGTCCGAACGAGGAGTGGGTCGACGTCTGCGAGGGCCCGCACGTGCCGCAGACGGGCTTGCTCAAGGCGATCAAGCTGACGAGCGTGGCCGGCGCGTATTGGCGCGGCAACGAGAAGAACCCGATGCTGCAGCGCATCTACGGCACGGCGTTCCCGACCAAGGAAGCCCTGCACGAGCACCTGCGCCTCATCGAGGAAGCCAAGAACCGCGACCACCGGAAGCTCGGCAAGGAGCTCGACCTCTTCATGTTCGACGACGTCGCCCCCGCGATGCCGTTCTTTTTGCCGAAGGGCGCGTTCGTCTACAACCGGCTCGTCCAGTACGTGCGCGATCAGTACGAGGCGCAGGGCTACGAGGAGGTCATCACCCCGCAGGGCTTCGA
>JAYVXL010000767.1:0-3612 GCA_043785185.1 Myxococcales bacterium | reverse complement strand
CGAGGAGGTCGCGAGCGCGAAGGAGTGGGTCGACGAGCTGATGAAAAAGGGTGGCGTCGACGAGCACGCGGCGGACAACGCGGCCAAGCTCGAGGCGCTCGAGAAGGTCAACCGCGAGATGTACGACAAGGTCCAGAAGGGCGAGATCTCGCACCCCAACACGACCCCCGAGCGGCTCAAGATGGCCGTCGAGGGGGACGTCGATGGTCAGCGCGTGCCGCTCACGTATAAGGACCGCGCGCAGTTCGATCGCTTCCAAGGCGAGCTGAAGCAGGTCTTCGAGTCGGAAGGGATCACCGACGCGCAGGTTGTCCAGCTCGGCTCCGCGACGAACGGGTACAAGGGAAACCCCGGCAAGTACGCCGATTACATCAAGGGCGGCGGCACCCCGGAGGGCTGGGCGCAGGACGGCGTGTGGAAGCCTTCGTCGGACACCGACTTCGCCATCACGAGCGACCAGGCGCTCGTCCAGGCGCAGCAGGTCGACGCCCCGCTCAATACGAAATACGGCGTCTTCAAGAACGGAGAATTGCCGAGCGACGCGAACCCGACGGGCAAACCCGGCATCGCCAACTCGTCCCTCGGCCAAAAGCTCCAGGCGCTCTCGACGAAATGGAACCAGGAAATCTACGGAGAGCCCAACCCGGCGAACGGAGGGTTCGACTTCAAGCTCAACCCCACGCGCACGAACATCATGGATAATAACCCCACGATGTACAAAGGGCCGGACGCGCCCCCCGGTGGACCGTGAGCACGCGAACGACGCTGGGGTGGGCCTTCAAGAGTCCGCTGTCGATGAAGGAAATGGAGCAGAAGCTCAAGGCGTGGCCGCGCCCGTTCGAGGTCGGCGACTCCGATCGACACGGCGACTACCTCGGTGGCAAGGTGACCGACGAAGGCGTCGCGCGCGTTTACGATACGAGGGGTGGCGGCTACCTCGCGGAGCTGCGCTTCTTCTCCGCGGGGGGTGACGTGCGGGGGCAGCTCGACGCCGCGAAAGACGCGCTCCTCGGGCGCGTGCTGCCGCTGCTCATGGCGCGGGACGTCGCCGAGGCCGAGCCGCTCGACTGACGCCGGTGCGCGCGTTCGTCGGAATGGATCTGACGGCCGAGTGCCGCAGCGATCTCGAGCGCGTGCAGCACCGGTACGCGCCGCTCGAGTCGGGCTCGCTGCGTTGGCTTCCGGGGGACAGCTTCCACGTGACGCTGCGCTTCATCGAGGAGCTGCCTCTCTCGAGGGTCGCGACCTTCGCGGCGGAGCTCGAGCGACTGCGCGCGGCGCTTCCGCGCGAGGACGTCGCGCGGCGCATCATCGCTTTTCCCGCGCCCACCGCCGCGCAGGTCATCGTGACGGAGGTCGAGGACGCGGCCGGGCAGCTCGGGCGCGCGGCGGCGCGGCTCGAGGAGCTCGCCCTCGCGAGCGGGCTGGCCCCGTCGCAGCACGCCTTCCGGCCGCACATCACGCTCGCGCGCGCCCCACGCGAGGGCGTCGACGCGAGCGTCCTGCTCGCCGTGCCGCTCTCCGACCCCGTCGCGCTCCGCTTCTCCGCGGTCGTACTCTACGAGAGCGCGCGCGATGTCGGCGGCGCGCGCTACACGGCGCTCAGCCGCTTCGCGCTCGGATGAGCCAAGCCCGAGGTGTCTCTCGTTCAGCCGACGGACGTGACCGCGCGCTTCGCCCGCTTGCGCACGTCGACGTGCAGCGTCGGGTCGCCCTGGATCTGCGCGAACGCCGCCCGCGCCTCGACCTTCTTGTCGGTGCGGGCGTAGGCCTCGGCCTCGTTCCACCGCAGCTGCCACGAGCGCTTGCCCATGTCGGAGAGCGCCTGCGCGTCCGCGATGATTTCGGCGTACCTCGTCTGGCGGCCGAGCTCCGTCCAATACTCGGCGCGCAAGTCGTCGTCGTCGGGCGTGAGTGAGATGGCCATCTTGTAGAGCTCGAAGGCCTCGTCGTACGAGTTCACTTGGAGCTTCGCGCGCGCCAGCGAACGCCACGCGCCGGCGGAGCTGCCGTTCTTGTCGGCGAACGCGAAGAGCGCGGGGATGCACTCCTGCACCTTCGAGATGTCCTCGCGGTCTTTGCCGGTCGGCCAGAAGGCCAGGTCGAGCGCGACGAGGTTGCCGGGGTCGAGCTCGAGGGCCTTTTGCACCTCGGTGGTCGCGCCCGCGGCGTCGCCCTTCATCGCGAGCGACTGCGCGAGCTCGACGCGCGCGATCGACGACTTCGGATCGTGCTCGGCGAACGCCTTGGCCGCGGCGAGCGCGTCGTCGGCCCTCCCGAGCGAACGCAGCGCCTGGACGCGGGCGGCCTCCGCGCGCTCGTGCGGCGCCTGCGCGGCGGCGCCCGCGCGCTCGGCCGCGGCGAGCGCGACGGCGTGGCGCCCCTCGCTGCTGTGGTAGGCGGCCTGCTCGAGGTAATACGCGGTGTCGCGCGTCTCCGCGTCCCACACGGTCGCGAGGTAGTCGACGAGCGCGTCGGCGCGGACGTACGTGAGCGAGCCCGCGTCCTTGGGGTTCTCGTAGATGGGTACGAGCACGCCGAGCTGCTTCAGCATGTCCATCGACGCTTGGTGGTCGGGCTTCGCCTCGAGGGCGAGGACGAGCTCGTCGACGGCGTCGTCACGCTTGCCCATCGCGGCGTGGAGCTGGCCGAGCGTCGAGTGGTAGTCGGGCTCGCCCTCGAACGTGGCGCGGATCGACTCGAGCAGCTTCACGGCGCCCGCGTGATCGCCGGTCGACGCGAGCGTCGAGGCGAGGTTCATCTTCGCCGCGTGATCGTCGGGGTCGAGGTTGCCGATCAGCTTGAGCGTCGAGATCGCGGTCTTGAAGTCTTCCTTGGCGAACGCGGCTTGCGCCTTGCCCCAAAGATCGATCTTGCTCAGGTAGCGGTCGTACGACTTGGCCAAGTCGGCGTTCTCGGCGCGCCACTGCGCGGGCGCGACCTGGAGGAACGCGCTGACCCACTTCTTCAGCTGGTCGGGCTGCATGCCCTTCTCGGCCATCGCCTCGAACTCTTCTTTGCTCGGGACGGGAATTTTCGCAGGCACCCCCTGGCGTCGCGCAATCTTCTCCTCGAGACCGACCAGCAGCCAACCACCCGCCTCGCTCATGGCAGCGAAGGTACCACGCCCGGGCGCGTGCGCGGGAGTTGCCGGCCTCAGCGCGTCGGCGGAATCGGCGCGGGGCGCCAGGCGAGGTCGACGTGGGTGACCTTGCCGCGCGCGATCTCGACGAGGCGCGTCTTGGCGTTGGGACCGTCGGTCTTCACCTCGTGGGTGCCCTCGGGGAGCGTCACGCTCAGCTTGGGGCCGCGCCCGCGCTCGGCGCCGTCGACCTGGATCTGCACGCCGTCGGCCGCGGCCACCTCGAGGAGGCCCTGCGGGGGGACGGACGCCTGGCTCAGCGTCGTGGCGGGACGCGCCGCGGCGGCGCGCGGGGCCGGCCCGGAGACGCTCCAGCGGACGCCGGCGCCTGCGAGGATCGCGATCGACGCGACGGCGACCGCGAACGCCGCGCGCTTTGCGTGACGCCGCACGAGGCCGGTGGGCAAAAGCGGCGGCGGGCGATTGGTCACGCTCGTCGGCGGCGGCGACGCGGCGCCGTCGCGCGAGTG
>JAYVXL010000766.1:0-3613 GCA_043785185.1 Myxococcales bacterium | reverse complement strand
CTCCACGTCGCGCGACGGATGGGCGAAGGCGTCGAGCGCGGGCGCGCACGCGTCGACGTCGAAGCCGGCGGCGACGAGAGCCGCCTCGAGGCGCCCGCGGAGGCTCGGCAAATCGAGCTGATCGCGCTCCGCGAGGCGTGCCCGCTGCGCGGCCTCCGACGGCGCGAAGCGCGTCGCCGCGTCGAACCCCTCGAGCGTACCGTCGTGGGCGAGCGCCTCCAGCGCCTCGGAGATCGCATCCGCGCGCGCGGCGGCTCCCTCGCGGCTCGGCGCGCGCGACAAGACGATCCACTGCTCGCGTTCCCCGCCGAAGAGGCGCGCGATCTCCTCGCCGACCCGCAGCGGCTCCAGGCCGTGGGGCCGGATCGCGACGAGCTGATCGCCCGGCCGCGGCCAGCCCAACGTCGCGAGCGCGGCGAGCGCGACGGCGAGCGCGGCGAGCACACCCCACGCGCGCGCCCGCGTGCGCGTGAGCGCGTGCGCGAGGCCGGTCCACGCCGGCGCGGCGGCAGCGGGCGGCGCGCCGCGCTCGAGCCACGCGCCGATTTCCGGCGTCACGAGGAGGATCGCCACGGCGGTCAGCACTTCGCCCAGGCCGCAGAGCACACCGAGCTGCGCCATCGCGCGGAGATCCGTCCACGCGAGGGCGGCGAACGCGAGGCCGGCGAGCGTCGCGGCGACGAGCGTTGGCCGAAGCGTCGCGGCGCGCGCGCGTCGCGCGGCCTCCGCCGGCGGATGCCCCTCGCGCCGGGCGTCGAGCAGGGCCGCGTAGACGTGCACGCCCGTGTCGACACCGACGCCGACGACGACGGCGGCGAACGCGATGGCGATCGCGCTCAGGCCGTCGAAGGCGAACGCCGCGATGCCCGTCGTCCACACCGTGCCGAGCGCCAGCGGCGGGAGCACGGCGATGAGCGCGCGCGCGCGGCGGAAGGTGACGAGGAACACGGCCGCCGCGAGCCCGAGGCTGACCGCGCCGCTCATGTGCAGGTCGCGCCGGAGCATGAGCTCCGTCGCGCGCGCGACGGCGTGACCGCCGGCGAGCGCAATCGTCGCGGTCGGATGCGCGGCGCGCACGGCGGCGGCGGCGGCGTCCGCGTCGCGAACGAACGCTTCGGCCGCGCTCGATTCGAACGCGTTGCCGCGCGGGAGCGCCGCGACGAGCCGCGCGCGCCCACGGTCGGCCTCGAACGGATCGCCGCCTCGCCCGCCCACGCCGGCCGCCAGCTCCGCGCGCTCTTCGAACGGAACGCTCGCGAGCCGCAGCGGATCGCGCGCGAGCCACGCCTCCGCCTCCGCGCCGCCGCCTGGCGCCAGGAGCAGCTCGCGCGTCTCGGCCAGGCGCGCGCGCATTCCGTCGTCGGTGAGAATCGCCGCGAGGCGCGCGCGCGCGGCGGGGCCCGCGAAGCGCCACGCGAGCGTCGGCTCGAGGGCCGGCGGCTGCGGCGCGCGGTCCAGCACCTGCACGACCGAGGGGCGCCCGGCGAGCGCAGCGCGGAGCTCCGCGGCGGCGGCGCCCGCCTCCTCCGCCGACGGCGCCTGGACCAGCAGCACCCCGAGATCGCCGCCGCCGAAGACGCGCGCGTAGCGGGAGAGCGCGCGGGACTTCGCGTCGTTCGGGAAGAGCGCCGACAAATCCGCCGACACGCGCAGCCGCGTGAGCGTCGCCCAGAGCGAGGCGAGCGTCACAAGGACGACCAGCGCGCGCACGAGCCAGGCGCCGCGCCCCCGACGGCCCCGGCTCATTTCGCGGCGGGCTCCGACTTCGGCGCGGCGCGCACGCGCAGGCGGGTGATGCGGCGGCGGCTCACGCCGGTGATCTCGGCGACCCACGCGCCGTCGAGCGGCACCTTGTCGCCGCGCCGCGGGAGCCTGCCGAGCCGCGCGACGACGAGCGCGCCCACCGGCTCTCCCGCGTCGTCCTCCTTCACGGCGACGCCGGCCGCGCGCAGGCTCTCCATCTTCGCGCGCGCGTCGACGTCCCACTCCGCGTCGCTCAACTTCGTGAGCTCGGCCCCTTCCTCGTCGAGCTCGTCGTGGATCTCGCCGACGATCTCTTCGAGCAGATCCTCCATCGTCACGATGCCGCTCGTGCCGCCGTACTCGTCGACGACGACGGCGATCGGCGTGTGCTCGCGCTGCATTTCGCGGAGGACGTCGAGCAGCCCTTGGGCCTCGGGCACGAAGAGGATGTCGCGCTTGAGCGTCCAGAGGTTCGGGAATTGGAACGACTCGGGCGTGACCAGGAAGTCCTTCGCGTAGAGGTAGCCGGCGATCTCGTCGAGCGAGCGGCTCTTCGTCAGGAGGACGCGGGAGAACTCGAGCTTTCGCAGCTCGGCGGCGGCGGCCTCGCCGGTCATGTCGACCGAGAGCGACGCGACGTCGACCCGCGGCACCATCGCGTGCCGCGCGGTGCGCTGCGAGAAGCGCACGACGCGCTCGAGCAGCTCGCTCTTCGCCTTGCCGCTCGGCCCGCGCGCCGCCTGCGCCGCGAGGATGCCGAGGATCTCCTCTTCGCTGAGCGCGCCTTCGGTCGCGGCATCGGCGCTCATCCCCATCGCGACGAGGATGAGCGCGGTCGCGCGCTCGAGGATCCAGAGGAGGGGGAGGAACGTGAGGTACATCGCGCGCAGCGGCATCGCTACGGCCAGCGCCGTCTTCTCCGAGCGCTGGATGGCGACGAGCTTCGGCACGAGCTCGCCGAACAGGACGTGCCCGAACGTGAGCAGCGTGAACGCGACCACCGTCACGACGACCTTCAGGTAGCGGCCCGGCTCGGTGCCGCGGACGGCGACGACGAGCGCGGTCACCGCGTGGTCGACGGCCGGCTCGCCGATCCAGCCCAGGCCGAGGCTCGCCAGCGTGATGCCCAGCTGCGTGACCGACAGGTACCTCTCGAGGCGCGAGACGACGGCGTGCGCGACGACGGCCTTGCGCTCGCCCTTGCGCGCGCGCGAGTGCAGCTGCGTCGCCTGCACCTTGACGAGCGCGAACTCGGCGGCCACGAAGAAGCCGTTCAGAACAATGAACGAAAGGGCGACGAACAGGCCGGCGAGCACGTGCCTCGGAGTCCTATCACGCCTTGGGCGTAGAGCGCGCGGGTGTGCGACTGGCGGTCGAAGCGGCCAGCGTCCGCAAGTTGTGCGCCGTGCCGATCAGAGGCCGCAGCCCGCCGGCACGAGGAACACGATGCCGAGCACGAGCCCCGCGATCGCGAGCCCGCGCCCCGGTTGCCCCGGCAGGCGCCCCGCTTGCTGAAGGCCGAAGCCGCTGCATACGATCGCGGCGATGCACAGGAGGAAGCCGATCCAGAATGGCGTCAGGCCGAGCATCCCGCACACGAAGCCGACGACGGCGATCGGGTTGCTCGCGCCGCCGTGCGCGCGCATCCCCTGCGCCGCGTAGAGGTGGGCCGGGTAGGGCGCGATCGGCGGCGGCGGCGGAATGCCCGGCCCGTACCCTGGGGGTCCGTACTGTGGCTGCGGCTGCAGCGGCGCCGCCCGCACGAACGGGTTCGGCGCGGCGCCGCCCGGCGGCCCGTACGGCGCCGCGCCCGGCGGCGCGAACGGGTTCGGCGCCGCGCCGCCCGGCGGGCCGTACGGGGCCGCGCCCG
>JAYVXL010000765.1:0-3615 GCA_043785185.1 Myxococcales bacterium | reverse complement strand
CGACGCCGCGGCGGGCGAGCGCCTTGGTCGCGGCGCTGCGCACGCCGTGGTCGTCGGTCGTGAGGAACTGACGGACGGTGAGCACGTCGGGGCTCGGGCCGCCGAGCTCGCCGAAGCAGCGCCACGCCCAGATGCGCTGGCGCGACGTGTCGGACTTACGGTTCCCCGGCTCGCGCAGCGCGTGGCCCAGCGCCTCCACGTACGGCGCGCGATCGTGTCCGAGCTTCGCGAGCGCGGCTGCGCGGACGACCTCGGCGGCGAGGTCGAGCCCGCCCAGGCGCGCGAGGCGCGCGCGCGCCGCCGAGTCCGCGCGCGCGTGCACGGCCGGCTCGCGCGCGCAGATCTCGCCGTAGGCCCAGATCTCCTCGGCGCTCGCCGACTCGACGGGGCGATCGAGCCGCTGCGCGAGCGCGGTCGCCGCCTCCTCTGCGCCGAGCGCGCCGAGCGCGCCGGCGGCGAGCGGAAGCACCTCGTCGTACTCCTTGTTCGTCTGCGCGAGGACCTTGAGGAGCGCGGGCGCGGCGCCCCGGTCCCCGAGCGACCCCAGCGCGAGGACGAGCTCCTGCACGAGATCGCCGCGCTCGATTCCCGTCTTCCAATCGGGCAGCGGGCTGCGCGCCAGGATCGCGAGCAGCTTGGGGACCGCGCCGCGCGCGCCATGCGAGCGGAGCGCGTGCACGACGGCCGTGTCGAAGTGGTGATAGCGGTCGGCCTTGCCGTCGAGGAGCGCGAGCAAATGGGGAACGGCGCGCGGATCCTTCAGCGCGGCGAGCATCTCGACGGCTTTGCGGTCACCGCGGCGCGCGCGCCCGACGAGCAGCGGGACGATGCGCGAGCTCCCGAGCTCGCCCAGCGCGAGCAGCGCCTCCTCGCGCTCGTGCTCGAGGATCAGGTTGTCGTGCGCGTGCCCGTCGCCGTCGATGTAGTCGACGATCGCGAGCGTCTCGCGCATCTCCGCCTCGTCGCGCATCGCGCGCAAGACCTCGTCGTGCGCCGACGCGTCGTCGAGCTTCTCCCACGCCAGGTCTTCGAGTCCCACGCCCGCGTCGATCGCCCGCGCGGCGGCGACGCGCGACGCCTTCGCGCGCGTCTGCGCCGAGCGCCCGCCGCCATCCTTCTCGCGCTCGCGCTGCTCGCGCCTGTTCGGGTCGAGATCGAGGGCGAGAAAATCGGCCTTCAGCTTGCGCACGTTGCGGATCGTCCCCAGCGTCTTGCGCCCGTCCTGGAGCTCGCTCACGAGCTCCGCCGCGTCGCGCACGAGGCGCGACGGGCTGTCCTCGCACGCCCGGACCACCTCGCCGAGGCGCGCCGCGTCGTCGAAGAAGAAGCAGCGGAACAGGATGTACATCGCCGTGGGGACCTCCCTCGGCGCGCGCTCGAGCCAGCTCTTCCAGCTGTGCTCGGTGATGGGTTCGTTCGCCGAGTCGACGAAGACGCGCGGCATGTCGTCGACGGTGATCGTGCCGTTGTTGCGCAAGAGGTAGTTGATCCACAGCGCGCGGAAGAAGAGGAAGCGCGGGAGGATCGCGTGGCTCTTGTAGCGAAAGCCGGCGCCGGCCTCCGGCACCGCGCGGGCCTCGAGGGCGGAGAAGTGCGGGGTGGGCGCGACGCGACGCTTCAACCGGCCATACGCGCGGGCGAACGCCCGCGGCGAGACGACGCCGTGCGCGCGCGCGTCGCACGCGGCGAGCAGGTACGCGAACGTGCTGGCGTCCGGCGTGATCGGATCCTGCAGCGAGTTCTCCTCGTGGCTGTATGGGTAGATTTGCCCCTCACCCGTCGCCTCGGTGTGCATATCGTCGAAGAGGCCGAAGCACCACGCGTCGCCGTTCGTCGCGGTGCCGATGGAGACGACGCCCGCGAGCGGCTGGACCAGCGAGAGGCCGACGAAGCTCTTTTGATCCGAGAGGACGAGGGCCTCGACGAGGTTCTTGCCGCGCGGCGGCAGGCGCGGCGAGCCGAACTCGGCGAAGAGCTCGAAGAGGCGCGGCTCCTTCATCGCGACCGTCAGGCGCACGAGCGTCGCGAGCTCGCTCGGCGCGGGGCGACCCCAGACCTCCTCGAACTCGGCGAGCGCAGGCACCTTCGGGATGCGCGCGGGCAGCCGGCGGTAGGTGCGGAGGTATCCCTCGAGCCCCTGGCGCAGGTAGAGCGCGGGCTTCGCGCCGACGAAGAGCCGCTCGCTGCGCCACTCCGAGAGCGGGACGCCCGCTTCGGTCGTCTCACGCCCGCGCTTGTCGTAGTAGCGGACCTGCTGCTCCTCGCCGTCGTGACCGATCACCATGCGCGCGACCGAGCGTGCCTCCACGGGGAAGTGCTCCATCGACGGCCGCTCGCCGCGATAGAACGACTCGCGCCCGACGTGCTGACCGTGGGCGAACGTGCCGACGCGGCTCGGCGAGCCGTCAGGGTGGTAGCGCGCGAACTCGCCGTGTAGGCGGCCTTGCTCGTCGAAGGTGGCGCCGCACGCGCGCGAGCCGTCGGCGCGCCACCACGTCCACACCCCGACGTTCTTGCCGCGTAACTTTTCGCCCTGCTCCCACTGCTCCTCGTCGGCGCTCCACCGCGCGCCCGGGGGGACGCCGGGCGGACGGATTCTGACGTGCGACCTCCGGGGCATGGCGGCAAAGAGAAGCGTCCCCGGGAAGCGCATGCCTCGTCAACCGACGCCTCCTCCCGGGCGCGATCGTCGTGGCCTGTCCCCCTACATCGCGAAGCGGGCGGCAGCTGCCTCTTGACGGCGCGTCACTTGTTCGGCTGCGGCGTCATACGGAGGTACGGCTTGACGACTCGGAAGCCCTTCGGGAACTTCTGCTTCAGGATCTCCGGGTCCTGGAGCGACGGCACAATCACGCAGTCCTGGCCGTCTTTCCAGTCTGCCGGCGTCGCCACCGAGTGGCTGTCGGTGAGCTGGAGCGAGTCGATGACGCGCAAGAGCTCGTCGAAGTTGCGGCCGGTGCTCGCGGGGTACGTCAGCGTCAGGCGGATCTTCTTGTTGTGGTCGATGACGAAGACCGACCGCACCGTGAGCGTGTCGTTGGCCTCGGGGTGGATCATGTCGTAGAGCTTCGACACTTTCCGGTCGGCGTCGCCGAGGATGGGGAAGTTCATCTTGGTGCTCTGCGTCTCTTCGATGTCCGAGATCCACTTCTTGTGGGACTCGACGTCGTCCACGCTGAGGGCCACGACCTTGACGTTGCGCTTCTCGAACTCGCCCTTGAGCTTCGACACGCGGCCGAGCTCCGTCGTGCACACCGGCGTGAAGTCTCTCGGGTGCGAGAAGAGAACGCCCCATTTGGCGCCGAGCCACTCGTGGAACTTGATGGGGCCCTCCGTCGACTCCTGCGTGAAATCGGGGGCGATGCTGCCGAGGTGAAGCGACATGGTGGGTCTCCTTCGTCCGTTTTACGAGACAGGAACCTACCGTCCTCGGGGGCGATCGTAAAGGGCTCGGCGCGCGTTTTCACCGTGACAGCGGGAGGTCGACGGTGGCGACCTCGAGGACCGGGACCTCGGCGGCGCGCGCGCCGAGGCCGAGCGCCGCCATCGTCTCTTCGGTGACGGCGCGCGCGCGGAGGTACGCGACGGCCCGGCGCGGCGGCGGCGCGCGCGAGC